>NZ_CEVWQM010000006.1:0-139942 GCF_982386235.1 Desulfotomaculum sp.
CCTATGCGGGCATGACTGACATAATTCACTGCGAAGGCAATGTTTTTGAGGTGCTCCGTCAAAGCAACTGCAAAAGCATCCGATACACTTTGCAGGCTGTACCCTGCCGCTAAAACCACTATGGCTGTTACATTGATAGGCTTCCCTATGCCGGACACAACCGTCACGTTAGCACCGATGGGCCGAACACTTTCTATATGATCTGCTACTGTAGCTACCAGCGCAGGCATAGCTGGCTGACGTTCAGAATCTATAATCACTACTTTTACCGTACCTGGGCCATTCCAGAGAGGAAATACCTTGGCCTCACCGACCCCTGGTACTTCCGTGGCCCACTTTTGGTAGTGATAGATATTGCCTGAAGTGATAGGCCGCTGTACCTGGAGCCGGTATCGATTAAGTAGTGCTGCATCCGTCTCGGTATCCTCCCCTGGTACCAGCACCTCTGCCAATTCCGCCCTGACCAGACCCGGTACGTAGTCAATGGGCAGCATACTGCCCAGGGGCCGATTGCCTGATGAGCCGGCTGTTTCACACTCCATGACGTACTGCCCGCTGGAAAGCTTATTGACGGCAATATAATTTAAGTCCTCAACTGAAAAACGACTGCCCATTGGTACGTCCAGCGGCGTGTCGCTATTACCGTAGAATAACCCTTTTCTTTTTGTTTTTGTGGCTAACTGCCTGGTCATCCCCAGTTCCTCCGTACGTAGTTCCAAATAGTCTCCGTTGGAGGTGCTGACAAAGCCCAAATCAAGTACAGCATCAAGTTTAATGCATGTTCGAGCTAACTCAGTGGCCGCCGGAGCCAGCGCATCCCAGATAATTGAGCCTTCTTTTTTATCAATATCATCAGGCACTCTTGCCAGTATCCGTTGCATGATGGTGTCATAGGTTTGATCTTCAAACACTTTTATATCACCTCGCTTATTTCCATGACTCCTTCAGAGGTTTCTACACTAAAAACAACCTCTACCTTATCACTAGTAGGCGTTACCTTAAAATCGTACACCCGTTTAATCCGCTCGTCATATATGATAGCCTCTGTAATAACCCTGGTTATTTCCGCCTCCATGAAGGGACCGGTAAATCCCTTGCCGATCAGATCATCAATCTCGCACCCATAATCATCTGAGTATATCGGATGCCTAAATCGAGCAGTTTTTATAGCCTTACGGATAAATTGCCTTATGGCATCCTCGCCGTCAATCTTTCTGCCAACCTTGCCGGTATTAAAATTGAGGCTGTATGTTTTGGATGGCTGCGTTTTATTCTGCAGCAGAGTTGGGATGGTTACGTTAGGTTCAAAACCCATTTTCATCACTCTCCTAATAGGTAGCTAGCCTGTCCATGATATAGAACTTTTGACCACCTTGAAAACTAAGCACCATGACTCTATCACCCTTCTTTAGAACATTCTCATAGTTTAGTTTTATAAAGTTGTAAGTAAATGAAGAGATTTCATTGTGTGGTGGTTCAGGTTCATCTGAAACTTTAAAAAGTAGTCCATCCCCACTTACAAGGTCTTTCCCTTGACCATCACCTAGCTCCCTTAATGTTCCTTCAGTGTGTTCTAATGTAACTATCCTTTCGTGCCTAGTCAAATGCTCAGCTACCACCAGTAATTCTTTCGGGATTATCATTTTATCGTTATTCATTAACTTAATTGAGAGGTCTGGCGGAGGGGTGATTACTTCCGCTTCCATTAACTGCATAGGATTAGTTGATTGCTGTGCCGCCATGGCAGCCTTCATAATAGTTTGCAGCATTTTTATTTCTCCACATCCTCACCAGCAACCACAGCCGGTATTTCATCGGTCTCAAGTAGTTTTAAGCTCATGGTGTGCTCATTCCCTCTAAATACATGGGTATCCTCTTCAATAAAATAGCCGCTCCGAACCCCTAAATCCTTGGAAATAACATGGATCGCTCTGCCGGTTATCACATCCGGGATACCCAAGGAATCAATACTGAACATCTTGCCGAGTTTGCTTTTATTGGCCAGTATTTGTTTGGCTAACTCATTAAGTTGGGCCTGGTTCAGTTTGTCCAAAATTCTTTCGTAATACTGAAGAATACCAAACTGCTTGGCTAGTTCATCGTTCTTAGCAGATGCCGTAAAGGTCTTTTTTTCTTCCCCAGCCTCTAATTTTACACGTGTAAAGGTATCCTCTATTGATTGTTCATACTCAAAATCGATAAGGTTTACCCCATCTTCAATCACCCATTTGACGGCATTTTCTACCCGGTCAATAAGGTTTAACTTGCCTCCCTGTGAGTACAGGCAAAAACGCTTTCCGGTATTTTGATAGGTTAAATACAGGGCATCCATAACTATGTCATAAAGCGTTTTGCCAGAGTACACCCTGGATGGTATGACATAACCGGTGTCTGTTATGGTTCCGGTGGCAATCTGGAATTCTGAGCATATCCTTTTTAATATTTCGCTGGCTTTTTTAGCAGTAAACAGATAGCTTTCAGTATTCTTGACCAGGTAAATAGCGTTATCATAGGCCGTGAACCCCATGCTCCCGCTTTTGTTTCTGTTTCGCTTAAACTCTATGCCTCTAAACAGTTCTTGACCCTGCCACAGGAATAAAACCCCATTACCTTCATGCGGTTCAATAAACTGGTGGCCACCCCTATACGTGGACACCATCTGCACATCAACCTGTCTTGGAGCCTTTGTCTTGGCTCCGGACCAAGTCACACTTTCCACCGGCAGTTGTATTGTTTCACCGTTTTGCCTAATCACAAACACCTGAATCATGCTAACACCTACTTTGGCCTTGGTTGTTTTCCCACTGCAGCATTACCGTTATTATCCACAGTAAGCGTTCTTGTGGTGATAAACCGATATTCCTTCAAGGCAATGTCATAATAAATCGTACCCATATCCCCGCCACGCTCGCGGTAGTTAAATTCCTCGATGGTCACAGCATAATTAAGCGGCAACCCTGTCACAATAAATCTCGCCGGATTGCCGCTTGCCTTCCATTTTTCAATTAACTGTACCGTTTCCCATGGATCGGGTATATCTTCATATTCACAGTATGGGCCTGGCTGGACCGGAAATTCGCTGCTAAAGGAGAAGGTTTTTGCTGCAGGGTCCTGGAGAATAGTGACTTCGCCAAGACCGCTAATATTTACTGTTGTGTTCTGTGAACCGTTATTAATTGTTAACTCCTCTGGATTAACCGGCAGTTGAAGCCGTTCGGCGTTGTTGTTAAAGGTTAGCCAGAATTGATATGTTTTTTTAGAAGGCATAGACATCACCTGCTTTGCACTAAGTAATAATTAATCACTTAGCCATTTTCATTGACCTATTTCAAATTAAAAATCATAAACACCATTACCTGATACGGTTGATTCTTCGTCTAATAGCCTTTTAATAGCGTTGACAGTTTTGGCAACTAGGCGATCCTCGTCGGCTTCATTATGGAAGTGATTTTCCCCCGTGATGTTAACGCTAATCTCGCGCTTGCCACTGGCCTCCCTTGGTTTGTGCGTTGATGCGACAATGCTCCTTGCTTCCTTTTTTGAAAGGGTTAGTTGATTGTTAACAGCAGCATCATCCTGGATAATCCTTTGGGTTATATGCTGTGTAGCATCAGAAACAGAAGGTATAAACGCAGGATTTAGCCTCTGGTCGATGGTCTGCGTCATATCCGGGAGCAAAGGGATATTTGCCTGGTTTAGTTTCTGGTTAACAGTTTGACTAGCAAGGATAGATCTGGTTTCATCTGCCGGTAACACCTGACTACCACGAGGTAAGTTGACAAGTTCTGGACCTTCTTCACCGACAAGTGATATGCCGCCAGGGGCAAAGTTAGTGCCCTTGGCAAACTTAGACACTTCCGCGCCAATATTATCAACAAACGTCTCCCTGACTTTTCTATTGACCTTTACATCTATTGTTTTTTCTCTGGAGAAAAAGCTTGTAATATTATCGAATATACCAGTAATAATACCCCATGCCGCTTTGATTATCTCGATAATATTGCCCCATGCTCCTTCCCAATTCATAGTTATGATATTAAGTCCAAAAGCAATCACATTCCCTATAATTTCAACCGCGCCGGATATGACTGTTTTTACATTCTCCCATATGGTTGAGAAGTAGGCTATTATTGTGTCTCCCCACACTGCCCAGAACTCTTTGAGGGTATTAAAAATAACCATTCCAGATGATTTTATTTGTCCCCATATCTCTAGGACTTTCTTTTTAAAGTTGTCATTTGTCAGCCAAAGACTTTTTATCGCAAAGCCAATAGCCATAATTCCTGCAATAACAGCAACACCAGTTCCAATCAACGACAACATTGGCAGAGACAGCATTGCAAAGCCAGCAGAAATAGACGGAAGTAATCCGATTAGTAGTAGCAAAGGCCCACCAATTAGCAATAGTCCAGCAGTTACAGCGGCAGATATAGCTATGACTTTCTTTGTAGAGGAAGAAAGCTCATTAAATGCTTCCACCGCTTTAGTTGCACCTTCTGCAACCATTCTAACTTCTGGGGTTAGTGAGCTACCTATATTTATCGCAGCACTTTCAGCCGCCCCTCCCAATTGATCAAGCGCTCCTTTTAAATTGTCCTGCATAATTTTTGCTGTAGCTTCTGCGGCACCGTCCGATCTTTCAAGTGCCTCTATGTACTCATTCAACTTGTCCTTTCCTCGACTAATTAAAACCATCATTCCAGAAACTGCCTCGGTGCCAAATATAGTGGCTAGTGACTGTGCTTTCTGCGCCTCCGTCATATTCTTCATATTGTTTTCTAACTGACCGATAATATCACCAAGGTGCAGCATTTCGCCCTTATTGTCAGTAACAGCAAGTTTTAGTCTCCCCATTTCCTTCGCAGCACCATCAGATGGATTTAATAGGTTCAGGAGTGACGATCGCAGTATCGTGCCGGCCTGTTCACCTTTAATGCCAGCATCGGCCATTTCAATGACTGCAGCACCCAAATCCTCAATTGAGTAACCTAATTGAGTTGCTATTGGTCCAGCATATTTCATTGTATAGGCCATATCAATTATGTCAGCATTTGATCTATTTGCTACTTCCGCAAGAACATCGGCAACGTGGACAGATTTAGTGGCCTCAAGTCCGAAAATATTCAGCGCTGTGCCCATTGTCTCGGCGACAAGAGCCATATCAGTACCAGAAGCGGCGGCGGCAGACAATACGCCTGGCATCGCTCCCATAATATCATTTGCGACCATCCCGGCAGCTGCTAGCATCTGCATACCCTCCGCCGCCTGGCTTGCACTAAAACTTGTGCTACTACCCAACTCCAATGCTTTTTCTCTTAACGCAATAAATTCCGTTCTGGTTGCCCCGGCCAACGCCTGTACTTTACTCATCTGAGAGTCAAAATCAGCCGCCGTTTTGACCATTAATCCCAACCCCGCGGTCATGGCCGTACCGGCAACACCCATAGCTATTCCTGCTGATTTTGCCATATCAAATATATTTGTGTTAAACCTTTGGTTAAATGCTTCGTCAAAATCCCTGTTGACGCGCCTTGTCACATCTGACAAACTACCCAAACTGCGGCGCATTTGCTCCACTCTTCTGGTAATATGGTCTTGGATATTAAAAAAAGCTGTTAGCGTCGCCATTAAATTGCCTCCTTTTAGTGAATAGAAAAACACCCCGTAGGGTGTTACTTAAATTCTCCGCTTAGTATTTGCGTTTTAAAATTAGGAGCACTTGAAGAAGTTTTCATCCACAATATGCCATAGGCTTTTTTTCCTGGCTCAACATTTTCTGGATTAAGCGACCCATAATCAAGAGAAGTTCCGTCAATATCAAGAGAGTTAACCTTTATCGTGCCACTAAAACTTTTGCTACTAGCATTAGTTAACCATACAACAACCTTTCTTTCACCTTTTTCATTGACCATATCTTGGGCCTCGGCAGTTATGTTGACTTTGTTTAACTCTGCTGCTTTTTCAGCTTCTTTCTCTATGCTTTGTCGCTGATATTCTTGAGTCTCTTTAGCTATTTTATCTTCATGACCTTCATTAAGTCCAAATAAATCCATCACACCCCCTATCGCCGCCAATACCAAGAATCCTATGAGTATTTTTTTCCACATAAAATTACCACCTCCAACAAAAATATATTAGAGGCGACACCATTTTTATCCTTCCTAATTTTTCCTCATTTTCTCGACAATGTTCACCACCCCTTTGTCCTTCCCCCCTGTATTTACGCAAAACAAAAACACCCTCGAAGGAGAGTGCTCTATGGTATAATATTCCTTGTACAATAGAAAAGGCTCCTCAAGGGTGGTCTGGCTCATCCCCGGTAGGAAGGGGGTGAGACTATGACAGCATTTGAAGCGTTAATGTTGATGCTAACTTTTGGCATCTTGATCGTGACCATGTTGTCGCATGATAGAAAGAAGTAGACCTCCCTTGAGCCTAGGAAGCAAAACGGGAGGTCTACTTCTTATTTTTGAACCTGAGCCGACCCCTTTTGAGGGTAACTATTGTACCTTGACTGTAGGTGTTACCAGCACCTGCAGTCTTTTATTTCTATAGTATGTGCCTTTCAATATATATTAATAATATCATAATATATATTGAATTTCTATTGAGTATTTACACTAAAAACTACCTATACCGCTACCTCCATGCTTTGTTGTAACTGCAATTGCTTTTCTCTTGATTCCCTGGCTGCCTCATTCCACCCTTCTGGTTGTACAGGTGACGGGTTAATTTCGCAATATACTTCCTTGAAAAGTTTCCCTCCCATTTCTTCAACTAGCCTTCTGGGGATTTGTATTTTTTCTTCGCTTAATTCAGATTCGATAAGTGTCCTGACTAGCCCCCAAAGACAAATTTTCTTGGCTAATAACACAGATTTATGCCAATTAGGAACTGCTTTATTAATAGTAAGCGAAACACCTTCACCGTTTTCTTCCCACTCTGTGCGTATAGCACCAATAGGCTTCACATATACCCTGACGCCACACTCACGTGCGATTTGACACATCTTTTGCCATATTGGCCGATTATGGATAGGACTTAGGTCGTCATCTTTAAAACTTTCAATTCCTAAACTCATACTCATAATATTCTCCCTTTCAGAAGTGCCATACTTTACAAATATGCCTTTCTAAGGGTATACTATCTATGTATGGCATTTCGTTTTTCTTTTTAGTCGCACCTACTGCTTGCCGGCTTGGGGTGCGATTTTAAATTCCCCTTACTTTGCAATCCCCTTATTCTCCCGGTCAATGACTGCAATAACTCCCCTTCTCTCTAATATTTCATGAATAAACAAGCGTCCTTTCTGTGTCCATCGCGTATTCATTTTTATCGACCTGTTTCCGTTGTTATGAACCACATCGATGGTCTGTGATTTGGTATACCCCTTATCCTGGTGCTTTGCGTAAAGCAACCATTGGTTATTTTGCTTATACTGGACCCCTTCCTCGTGCAAGACCTTGTTTAACTCCTGCCCCGACATCCCGTAATCTTTCGCAATTTGAGTAATGGTCACGGTGTCTTTCGATTGGAGAATTTGGTCTACATATCTGGCCTTTGGCTCATATTCCTCTACACATTGTATGAGCGCTTTCTTTTCCTTGTATTCTTCTGCCCAGCGGTACGCTCTTTGTACTGGGTCCTCTATCATGTAACTATCTACCTTGGATACAAGTGTCAATTCGCCTTTTCTTAGTGCTTTGATAATTACCCTAACCCACTGTCTAAATTCTCTGGCCTTTGGTTGTTTGGATAACATAGTTACTTCATATATACCATCCTCGGTGAAAATTCTTGTGTCATATAGCTTTCCGTCAGGTGCGGACAGTTTGTCCGTAGCTGAAAACCCGCTTTGTTTCAAGTATTCGTTTCTCTGAACTATTTTTTCTACTCCACTTCTATCAGCATACTCCAAAGCCTGTGCTAACTGGTTGATTGTCATAAAAACATCGCCGTTTTCGTTCTTCCAAAAATCACATTGAATATTTCCAAATTTTTCTTGCCTAGCTAATGAAAGATTCATCCATCTACCTCCCTTATGCAACCACATCTTTTTTATAAACCAAAATATCTCCAATCCCACAATCCAGGTACTTACAAATTACTTCAAGGGTTTCAAATTGAACACCCTTAGACGTTTCGTAATAAAGATTCCTCACGGTCACTTTGGATAATCCGGTATCGGAAATTACATCCGACATCTTTTTCTTTTTCCTTGCCAACAATACCCTGAAATTATTTTCTATCATTGGCCCCCTCCTTTCTGTTTTTAATGGTGGTTCATTCTTTTATTATTTATGGTCAACAATGTGGTAATAAGGTTCATATAAATGAACCTGTAAATAGAATACCCTGATTAACCTCTCATGTCAACTACTTTAGGTATATATCTGTATAATTTAAGTTCAATATGTTAAACTTATTTGTGAGGTGGAAAAATGATCAAATGTAATCTGGCAGTGCTGCTTGCTGAACGCAATTTAAAAATGTCTGACATAATAAAAGAAACTGGGCTTGCCAAGAATACCATTCGTTCTCTGTACTATAACGAGGCTAAAGGTGTTCAATTTGACACTCTTGAAAGAATATGCGAATACCTTAATGTAGAACCTCAAGATGTTATTCTGAAAATTAATTTCAAATACGAAATAATAAGCAAAAACATTGATAATGAGCATGGCACAATAAATTATAAAATTAGCTTTGTCTATGGCGAAAAAGAATATATAGATACGGTAGAAGTTTCCTTGTCCGCGCCTGATTTTTATGTATTGTTTGAGAACGAATTTTCATGCCATGAACTTGCTATTGATATTAGTTATGAAAAGGAATTAAGGCAGAATATATTCTCTCAAATTACTGAGTTAGAATCTGAAAAAATTAACGCAAAATTAATTGAAGATTTTATTGATACCTTTAATTTAGAGCAACATACCGTAAATTTTTTGCATGTTTATGCTTCTGGCATCTTGGTATAAAAATTCGGACGGCTCAATAGCACTTCTGTTTTTATTTTTAGTCGCACCCGTTGCCGCCAAGCTTAGGGGTGCGATTTTAAATTCCCCTCTGTCCTCTTTTCTATCATTTTCTTATACCACTAACCTTGGCCTCCAAGATACGATAAAACTAGAAGCTTCATTTAGATCACACCGACGTATATCCTTGTAGCTTGGGACGGCAAAACAATCCTTGATACCGCGATATAATTCTCGGAATAATTTACTGCGAATCTTGGTAGCATCATCTTCGTCGGCTAACTTTCTGATTTCCGGCTTATCTGCTAATTCATATACCCTTTTTGCAACCACCTTCTGTAATTTCCGCTGCTCATTACTTGTTAGGGTAATTTGTTCCTCAACCTTTTGATCAACCTCGTCAATTCGCTGTTTAAGTAATTGCTGTTCTTGCCGTATTTCTTGCTGACCTTCCACCAAGTCAGCAGAGGTACGGAGTAATGTTACTAGGGCTTGGTCTTTGGAAAGGGGGATTATTTTATTGTCAATAAACACATTCGCCAATACATCTTTGGCGTGAAGTTGGTAATTAACAAGTCTCTCCTGGATTTCTGGATTGTCAGTAACGTTAGCGTTAATCTTAGCTAACCATAGGGGTAAGAAATCTAGTTCGATGGTTAAAACCTCTTGATTTCCACCTTTTGTAGGGAGAACGATTTTCCGTTCCCCTTTCGAGAGAACAACATCTTCCTGGATTCTTTTCCTTTCGTTTTGCATTCTTTTGTAGGGGTGTCATGGACCGTTACATCCTTCCCAAAAGTTAGTTGCCAATCTGCTTGCAAATATTGCCATGAAGCATTAAGATTGATTCGGCCAAGTAATGTTTATACTGCTCAAAAATCCTGTATTCCTCATGTTGCTTCGCTCTTTCTAGCTGGCTTTGCCAAAGGGCTTTTATTAAATCACCGCTTGTTTCCCTTAGCTCCGTTAAACAAGTGTTGTCAATGACTCCATTCTTTGCCGCCCGTCCAATAATACCACCCTGTTTTTCCAACGTGTCCCTTATGAGTTTGCTTTCGTCAAGAATAACCGCAGCCAACCTGCTTGATAGTTTCTTCTGGCTATTGAGCTTGTCCATTAATTTTAGCCCCATCACCGCAACAGCTTTCATAAACCAGTCATGATCCATAATAGAGTCCTTGAATTTTTTCACCTTTTTCTTATCTTTGATAAAATCCAAATCAGAAATATTCAGGATAACAAACTTTACGAATTCGCATACTCTATACGCCATCCATCTCCCATTGTTGAAATGGTCGCTCCTTTGTCTGAGGTACAATGTTATTAAACCAGGTCGCAATACTTTTTCTTGCCTATTATAGTCATTTAACCAACTCAAAAGCATTGATTTGCTTGCCATGTTTTGAGGGATGTTGTCCATTAGGTCAGCGTAATGGATTTTTGCATAATTTTCCGCTAAGAAAATCTCTGTCGCAATATTTAGTTGTTTTTCCTTCTCCCGGTAAGCCTCTTCCTTAATGAATTGAATCGGGTCTAAAAACGGAGCTTCATAAGCAATTTGGTTAATTTGAATTTGGTTGCCCTGATATTGTATAATCTCCATCAATTATTACCTCCGATTTCTTATATATCCAACTTTCCATCTCCGCAGCAGCATTCTTAAGAACCTCAACACATGATTTCACTTCTTGGCAAACGGACATATCATAATTCATTTTTATTACTTCCAACTCCGCCTTTTTCATGCCTCGGCCAAGTTCCTGGACAATTCTTACCAACAAATCCCTAATGACGTGTTGATCCTTAATCTTCATTTGCTCCTGAGTGAGAGAAAACAACGCATCGGTCTTTTTAATCAACTCTTCTTCTTGTTCTCTTACCCTCTTCTTTAAGGTGGTATAGTCTGGCGGTTGAATCTCGACTACTTTCTCAACAACCTTTTCTTTGACCACCACCTCCGGTTCCCGTTGCTGTATCTCCTGGAGAGACTTTTCAGCTTGAGCTGCCCGTTGGCGTTCTGCTTCGGCCTGGGCCTGGGCTTTGACTGCAGTTTTTTCTGCGGTCTCTAATCTTTTACGAATTTCCTTTGCCTCGGTTACTGATTTTTCACCTATCCCCTCCCCTACGGTATCCAAAATTATCTGCTGGTTCTCTGGCGAAAGATAGGATAACTGTTCTGCCGCTGTTTTATTGAGTTTGCCGGAAGACACAAGTTCTTGTAAGGGGAGAATAAGGTCGTTGAGTTTTAAAAGGCGCTTTGTGGTACGCTCATCTTCGCCAATATTCTGGGCGATATCTTCTATGGTTTTCAAAGTGACATTTTGTCCTTTTGATTTTCTATCACCACCACGGCTAACTCTCCAATATTCCTTTAAAAATTTCGCCCGCTTCGCCTTTTTCATCGGATCATCATCACCTTGGCGGCGTTCCTCATTGTCAGCAATCAGCAGGTATAAAGCCTCCTCCTGTCTGACATCCACTATCACCACCGGCACTTTTTCAATCCCCAACTCGGCGGCAATCCGCAGTCGCTGGTGACCGGCAATCACCGTGTAGTCAGGAGTCACTTTCAACGGGTCCCGGATGCCGTGTGTTTCAATGCTACATTTCACTTCTTCGTACTTTTCGCCGGCGAGATCGTTGTAATATTCGCTATTTTGGGGATGCGGCTTCAATAGCCGTGTAGGTAGTAGGTTCATTATATGCCTCCGCTTCCTCTGTGCTAAATAATTTTTCCACAGAAATACCCAAAGCTTGTGATATTTTTATGGCCACATATACAGATGGCTTTTTAACCCCCCTTTCAATATCAGATAGATAAGGCCTTGTAATGCCTATAAGATTAGCCAATATCCTTTGAGGCATACCCATTTCCTTCCTATAGTGCCTAACATTATTCACTTCAACCCTCCTCCGTTAACCATGGTGTACACCATTATAGTATCAGCCACAAACCCCTTTGTCAACCATGATATACGATTAATTTTTAAAAATGTATTCTACGGAGTACATTTTACTGTTAAACTACATAAGTAGAAGGAGTGAAAAAATGAGTAACACATTTGGTCAACTCATAAATAAATTAAGAAAAGAAAAAGGATTGTCTTTGCGCGAACTAGCCGACAAAAGCAACCTAAGCCATTCATATATTGATAAACTTGAAAAAGGCATCGACCCCCGTTCAGGAAAACCTGTTATACCAACACTTGATACTATTAAGAGATTAGCGCAAGGTTTGGATGTTAACTTAATTGACTTGATGCTTCAAGGTAACTTAATCACTGAAAAAGATGTTCTTAGATTGTGGAATGCAATGCAAGAGGAAGATTATCACAATGATTCACAATATAAGCCACTTAATTCACTTAATGATATTGATATAGTTTTCAGGATATATATGGGCGCGTTATTTGAACCATTAGGAATATCTCCAATTCAAGCACTATCTTTTTTTGAAAAAGATAAAAAAACCAACTTCTGTCGCATGAAATCTAAAAGATATCCTGAGCTTAGAATATTGGCTCAAAGATTATATGGACTTCATTGGAGAGATGCTTTTCTGAGTGCATTAAATGATGAGTTTAAAAAACAAATGGTATTATTAGATAAAGATAGCATTCTTGAGCAGGAATATTATATAAAATTAATTGAGGATAGCCCCTTTGCAAATGATCCAGAAATAAAAGAGCCACTGACTGATTTCAAAAAACATATCGAAAACAAAAAAAAAGAATATGAACAACAAATACCCCCAAATATCAAAACGGTTACTGATTTAGATGTATTTTTTTCCCAAGACAATCTTGTTTATAAAGGCGTACATCTCACCCCCGCCGAAAAGGAGCGTCTCAAAGATTTCATGGAAATCGCCATGGAAATCATCCGCAAGGACGATTCAAAAAAGCCCCAACGAACGAAACATAATGGAGAAGGAGACACCTAAGCAGGGTCTCCTTTGTTGCATAAAGAAAAGCACCCGCAGGTGCTTGTTAAGTACGAGTCCTTCTTTTTACTCTTGATCTTATTAAGTCAAACTTTTTACTCTTTTCCTTCTCACATAATTCGATCATCCCTTTTAGTAAATTGAACTGATTCTTTCTGCGAATATGTTGCACTACTCCAACTGTAATTACAAATATAAAATATATAATTGCAAACTCAATTAAAAAAAATAAATATTTATTGAACTCTATTTCTTTAACTATTGATATAGTATTTATAAAAATTGCCAAGAAACTAACTAGTAAAGTACTAAAAAACGATATTCCTCGAAAACTTCTATATTCTTCACTTTTTATGTTTACATATACTTTCAGAAGCTGTAAATCTTCCTTGTCTATTTGGTTAGATAGAATCTGCTTATATGTTTTTAATGAATCCAGAAGTTCGGGTTTCTTATTTTTTATATTATGGTTTTGCTTATATAATTTCTTAACAAAATTTATATAAGCTTTGTCCTCACCTAAAAATAATAAATCTTTCGGAATGTTAAAATGCCATTTGTTTACAATGTAAAATACTGCTTTAGCCATAAGTCCAAAAACATTTACCAATAAGATCATTATTATTACTATAATCAAACCCTCAATCACTCATACACCCCCTCTCGCCAAAGTTTCGGCAATAAGAGGCTTCCTCCTTCCCCAAAATTTCGACATATTTAGATAGGGGTGTCTCCTTTAACTAGGCATTATTTCCTCCTGCGATTAGCTTTAGCAACCTCCCTCTTTTCCTCTTCTATCACAAGTTCCTCAGAAGCATAGGCCATAGCTTTATGTCTAATATCCCACTTCCATAATTCATGCGGCGGAATATGGTGACGTTGAAAAATCCGGTGACTGTAAACAGCGTGACAGTCACCGGATATGATTAGTTTTTTGCTTCTTCGACCAGTTCTTCAAAATCCTCGTCAAAACCGTTTACTCGCTGTGCCGCTTGGATCAACTCGGCGTACTCGCCAGGAACATTAAGGATGGCTTTTACCAAATCAACTGGATCTACCAATCCATAACTGTCAAGCAGTGCCTTGCTTTTAAAATCTGGATACGTTGTAGATTCGATGCAAAGCCGGGCAATAAACCTTTGATTATCGAACTTTTCCACAGTACCCCTTTTGCTTTTGGTGGTTTTTGTGCATTCATCACGAAGTTCTTGTACTTTTTCAGTTGTAATGGCTCTTAATTCAAAGGGGATGGGCCCACCTTCTTTGTTAAGAAACCTTTTGCTCACAACAACAGATTCCTCCGGAAGTTGTTTTGCAGCACCCTTCATAAAAAACTCCATTGATCTTTCCATACTTTATTCCCCCTGTATTATAAATTTTTCAAGATATCATTTTTAGAGAAGGTAGAAACGCCAAGTCTTTTATAATCTGACATTTAGCCTTGCATACCTGGTAGATCTCTCTGTAGTGAGTCCCTTTGCTTGCCTCGATAGAGATTATATTTTCAATGGCTCTTTCGAGGAATTTGATAGCATCAACATAAGCTAGGGGCAAGTTGTCCCGCTTTCCAGCCTCAATACCCAGTGTAGAACTTACTAATTTCGAGTATGCCATATAAAGCTTGCCGGCATTTTTACTTCCCTGAGCCTCAGCAAGTGGGATGAGCTTGGTTAAGATAATGTCCGTTTCATCCCTGCGAACCTTTTTGCCTGTCAACCTAGATTGGTGCCACTCTGCGGTTTGGCGTTCAAGGATAAACCTTCTCATCCTTACAAACTCCCTGGCTAGCATCTTTTTAAACTTAAGAACTAATGGGCTATTATCAAAGAGAGTCATAAGGAAGATAGCTTGTTCTTCATTTAAAAGGTAGATTTTCCTTTCCTGCCCTCTAGTTTTAGTTCCTCTCCCAGCGGAAGTTAAAATTGGACCAAGATCCTTTAGGTCAGATTCGTATCTTTGAATTGTTTCTGTTATTCTTTTATGTTCTCTGGACGTATTCTCCGAAATTATCCAGCTATTTGTATAAATTTCATTTCCTTTTGCAACCACCAATTCATTCATATGTGTCCTCCCTAATTTTATTTCCCCCACATAAAAACTCACCACAAAATTGAGGTGAGTTGCAAGCAAGCCTTATAAAATTAACCCACCCAAGCAGAAGGGCCGGAGGAAAAACCCTCTTTTCGCCTCGCGAAAGCTAGCTTGGGTGGAAAATGGTATCTAAAATGTCTCCGATAATTCCTCTGGCAAGTCTGCACCTTCAAAGGTAAATGGCAACTCTTCTTCCAATCCTTCGGAATCAACATCTAGTTGAGCAACCATCACACTGTCAAAGTTGACCCCATAGAGCGTAACCCGCTCCGTGCCACGACCAGACCCTTTGTCATCAAGCACGGATTGGGCAGTGAAATATACATCCTTACCTGTTCTTGCATACTCCAGCACGACTTTAATAAATTTGGAGGTTGCCTTATACAGGGTCATGGTTCCAGTGCCAGATAGGCCGACGGTTTTGTTGCTAGACCATCGCCTACCCATAATGTTCTTTTGGGATTTGGTCTTTTCAATGGTGGCCTCGAAGGTCTTGATGTTCGCCATTTCCTCGCCATCAAGAAACAGACGCCCCTCCTTGCCATTGATATGATTTTGTGTGGTATAAGACATAACATGCCCTCCTAACGCACCTTAACGGTGAAATAAAACTTCTCCATACTATCAACAGGCTGGGCACCGATGGTAGCATAAACACTGTCTCCAACTGACAGGTTCGTATCAATTACAAAGTCTGTTTTGGGATCAAAGTTGGTAAGAGCACCGGCATCTTCCAATGTTTGGAGATAGATGTTTACAGCATCCTTAAGCAAGGCTTGGCCGTCTGCATTGTTGTCAACCTTTCCAATATAGGAATTAGAAAAGGTCTGCAACAGATCATTATTTATTGCATCAAGCACCCGGATAACCCGGTTCTTGCTAAACCGCTCATTTTTGTCCTGATCATAGGAAATTAGACTGTTAATATCCTGTTCTACCTTTACTTTTTTTCCATCGTGGACAAATAGAAATTCACCAGCTTTAAGGGCAGCGATAATCTGACTGTTGGTGTACCTCGGGTTAGCATCGGCGGCGCTGTCATAAGCCTTATATGTAAGGCTCTCAGTAATGCTTGCCCCTGCGCTAGCCCCAGCTACCCAGGACACTGCATCGACATCATTCAACACTGTGCCATCAGTTAGTTTGACTCCGTTCTTTACATTGATAATGCCTTCGTAATCGGCGGCAATATTGGCCGCTACGCCGACAATTTTCTTGCCCTCATCGTCGCGCATACGTTTAATAAAGGTGATAAAACTGGCCTTAAGTGTTTCGTTGGTGGTTGTGTAGGCCAATACATCAAAATGTTGTGTTTCGGTTGCCCCTAAGAATTCTGTCCAATCCTGATTAATAATGTTACCGTCAGTTCCGCCGGTCAATGGAGTGCCAGCCGTTGCCGGAATGGCTTCGGTTCCAGAGAATTTTACATATGAATTTGATACCAATTCAGCTATATTGGTAGCTGTTTGGCTATCCACCAATTGGCCATCTAGGTAGGTTTCAACGTCCTTCTTGGAGTCATCTAAGACATTGACGGATGATTTGATGATAATATCATTGCCACGACCGCCGCCGTAATTTGCGGCGACAGTCAGATTGCTTACTGTCGCAGTGGCAGCAACCCCGGCATTCAATCGGTAACACTTAACAAGGCTGGCCCCTTTAAAAGCCTCTCTAATATGCAGCATTTCAGGATCATTGATATCGTGAGCAAAGTTATCAAACACTTGCTGTTCGTTTTCGATGTCAATAAATTGCTTTGCCGGTCCCCAATCAGCAAGCAAAGGAATCACCACGGTCCCGCGCTCACCGCTGGTTATTCTGGCCAATGCCGCAGCTTTGAAGTTGATATATAAACCAGGCCTAACCTTCGGCACACCTTCATCAAAAGTCCCACCGGGCATACTACTTCACCTCTTTCTGTAGAAAATCATTAATCTTTACTTCAGCCTCTGCCTTGGTAAACTCACCATCAGCATTATAAAAAGCACCGTCAAAAACTTCCGGCTGTACACCGAACAATTCTTTACAGTGCTTTCTTAAGGCGGCAATATCAAATTTTAATTCTTCACTCATGGTTTCACCCTTTCGGTTAAGAATAGACGGCCCATCTTAACGTACTTATCAACTACCTTACGCCACTTCAAGGGCATAAGCGAATCGACTGTGTGTTTTTCTAAGCATTCATATACTGCATTTTCAAATATAATATGGTCTCCAGGATAATACGTCATTCCTGGGACAAACTCTGGAATACTTACCCAATCTTTAGCCAAGGTATCAGTGTAGTAATGTCTACTACTCCATGTGACGGTCATTAGTGCTACCCCGTCATCAACCTGGCGTACATCTGCCCGTTTAATCCGGATGTACTTACCTGTGGAACCACCGTCAGGATTAAGCATTGGGATTAGATATCTGCCTGTACGGATAAAGTCAGCAATTTCATCGGCTTTACTTACGGCCTTGGGGCTATTCTTGTGAAATATTTTAACGGCCATAGTGTAAGTTTTCAGGAATGTGCTTAAGGTGTCTGAGCCATCAACTACAATCGGAGGTGGGAAATAGATGCAGGGGATAGCAAACTTTTCCGGAATCCTGTTAGTGTATACTACCGTCTGCCATTTGCTGTAGCAATATCCCATAATTGAGCCAATCTCCTGGTTCACCATTCCACCCCCCTTAGAATGTATCAAGCCACTGTTGCAACCTTCTTTCCAGCGACCTCTCAAACATGCGCTCAAAGATTGCTAGCGCACTATCCCAATAGCCAGTACCTTCAATCCATTTGGCTCTTAGCATCATGCCAGTGTCGGCACCAGGTTCATATTCAAATGTGTGGCCATTCCAATGCCCGGGAATAAATCGCCGCTCCTGCCAATGTCCATCATTGGCGTAGCTGGCATAATTAAGTCCAGAACCTACCTCTAGCGTTAATCCCCGATCCGTTATCCCCCATATATTGTCACTGTCACCTTTGTCAAAGGAGTTGAGCAGTCTCCGGGTATCCACCGTTTGGGTTCGGATGATTTCCTGCTGAATTTCCTCAAGAAACTGAAAACCCACCCCCTCAAGCCATAGTGAAAATTCCCGTCTTAGTTCGCCATTTGCCGCCTGTTCAAGTCGGCGAATCAACTCGCGCAACCTTCTGATCTCTACATTCCTTCTGGCCATTATAGGGCTCCTCTCCGTATGGCAGTGACTCGGATATGGTGGTTCTTGACCTTGCGTGGCACCTGTGCTTTGAATTCTGCACCTTCAAAGACGAGCTTGTCATTCAATCTCACGTTAACATCTTTTTCAAAGGTAATCGAAAAAACATGAATAATCTCCGCCCCCGGTTCTCCCTGGGTTATCGTCTGAGTTCTCTCAGTGAACTTGCAGGGAATGCCTGTCAGGTCCGGTTCGTTCTCATAATAGAACTCTATTTCCTCACCAGTCACACCGTACCCTGGGGAAAAAGTTCTTTCGCGCAGGTGGAAAATATCGCATCGATCTGTCAAAAGGGATTTAAAGCTCATATTGCCCTTATCCTAAAACTAATCGGTCTTTTAGGTGCCGGCTTCCGAATATATTTGGCGATTAGCAACTCGATGGAAGGCCTATTTACCGCCGCCCCGCTTGCCAGCGTATAGCTGTAGTCCTCCAACCTCTCGGAGGTATAGCCTTTGGCGATGGACTCGTCAGAGTTTACCAAGGCGTGGTATTCCGCCAATTTAATCAGCGCCAGCGTTACTTCTTGAGGCAATGGGATAAACTCTGGGTCGGTAAAATTATGCCCGCATCGATCAAAGAGCTCCATTTCGGCCTGTGTAATATCGTTCACCAGCTTATTCGGTGCTCTGTTTTTTACTGCGTTAAACTCCGTATAATCAATAACCTGTTGAGGGGTAATCAGCGCCATAAACTCACCTACTTTTTATTGGTTTTGCGCTCTTTCCGGGTTTCTTGAGCAAGTTTTTCTTCTTCTTCTGCAAGAGCTTCCTCTGCCGTTTCTGCGGTTTGCTCGTTATCGGAGGTAAGTGTAGTATTTGATGCGTCCTCTTTATTCTCTTTAGGAGGTAGCACTTTTTCGGTCGCCTCTGATTCAAAGTAGTGCCCATAAGACTGCAGTTCCGCATCACTTAGTTCATAGACCTCACTGGGATAAAAGAAGCGCCCCCCACCAATATGGAGAACGCCCCTGTCTTGCTTTAATTTGTATTTTCCCGTAGCCATCTTAACCCTCCTATAACTTTGTACCGGTCATCCACGCCACAGCATCAACCTCGCGGACAACGGCATCAAGGTAGGCAAAAAGAATATGATAAGTGGCATCTTTAGCCTTAGCCATCGCACCTTCTGCCGTCCGGCTATACCGCAGTTCGCGGGTAAATACAGGCTTCAGATTCTTAAAAGGAGTCAGTGCTGCAAAGCCGCTCTGCATATTTGCTACAACCTCAACGTTGTACCCTGCTAGGCGAGTTAACTTCCCTTCGACCAATACTGCGTCACCAAAACCGGTTTGCCGCTGCGTAGCCAGAGAAACAATCTTGTCATGAGTTCCCCGGGTTAGGAACCAGGTGATATCATCGTGAGCATTCTTGTACTTCTCCGGCAGAACCTGAATATGGTTTACGAAGTCAATCAGCGTAGGGTCTGCAGTAGCAAGGTCTGTTTTATGAGTCGACTGCTTCATCTTTTTGACGAAACCATCCAGAATGCTCAGAAATTCGTAATTGGCATCTCCAGTATCTGTATCGGTGTCGCCGTTAAAGGCCAGATCCTGAAGGTCAACCCCGAATTGTTTTTGAATCATGGCAATGACCGTCTGCTCCACATTTTCCTTGCGGGCCTGGAGGTTATACCAAACATCGTCATCTTGCAGCCATTCATCCCAGAACACCTTCTTTACATTATAAGGAATTTGTCCCGAAGTGACGCCGCCCACCCCGGTGGGGTTGTTACTCTTGGAGTGTTCACGGATTTTGCGAGATCCAACGGATAAAGTGTCAATATTACCGGTGCCGCTGGTCCGGAATAGTGGCTCCATTCTGGTTAAAGTACTGGCATAACCAATTGTGTCAATCAGAAACTGATAGGCTTGATCCTGAGGCAGGTTAATATTCAAGTCCTTGCGGATGCTTGTCATAGCCGCCTCTTTGTTGATGATCTGCTGGTTGCTTAAAGTCATTTTCTTGTCCTCCCTTATCCCGTTTTACTTAAAGAAATCCATGTAGCTTTTTTCTACCGGAGTCTCTTGCTGACCATTGGTCTCAACCAGCTTTGAGATCCCTCTGGCGGCCTCGACCTTTTCGATGCGCTGGGTTAATGGTTCGGTGGCCTTTGTTACTGCATCGGTGATCATTTTAGCCACACTTTCAGACGTTAACTCCGATGACGGTTCCTGTCCTTGGCCTTCTGCAACAGGGGCTTCGTTCTTTTCTACGGCCTCCAACTTAGTGATCACCGGTTCCATTGCCTTGGCAATGCCATCCGTCACCATCTTTTCGATGTCCTCTTTTTTCACTTCAACTTCCTCCTCCTCTTGATTTTGCTCAATCAGCTTACTCAACGCTTCATGCGCCGCCTTAATCTCTGCCATGTTGGCATTAGATATCTTCTTACCGGCCTTCAAAATATCCTCCGGTGGCTGTCCCATGGCCTTCACAACATTGTCGGCGGCCAGTAACTCTGTAATAATAGCTGAAAAATCCGTTAGGGCTCCTTTAATCTTTTCAGCATCCGATTCATACTCCCATCCGTCAAAGTGCCAGTTGTATTTTTGCAGAGTATCGGACAGGCTGTCGAATGCAGCCCAGAAGCTATTCCTCTTGACTCTCGAAGCATATTTTTCAGCCACTTCCCCTTTTTGAACAGAACCTACACCAAAGAAATTTTTTAGCACGGCCAGCAAGCTGGTAGCCTGCTCGACCTCTGATTTATTAACTTCATGTTCCACTCGTTGCCCTACACCTCCCATGGAAAAACCGGTCAGTTCTCCCTTTTTGATTTCTTCCCAGGTATCATCATCCGGTACATAAACTGACATCAGCCACGTTCCTTTTTTGACCTCCTGGTCTCCTACTTTCCCATCATCTTTCGCGACCCAGCTTTCCACCACATCCGCTTGGCCAGAAACAAAATCATGCTGCTTGTCAATGTTCCTGTAGTCCTTCAAGAACTGGTGGGCCGTCTTTTCAATCTCCTCGGCGGTCATAAACTCGTTGTGAGCATCCATGGCGTCCGGTTCATAGACAACCCCGGTCACAATTCGTTTTTCCTCATCCACCTTAAGAATGGGGATGACCCTTTCGAGGGTCGGCACCGTTTCGGCCTTAATAATTGCAAATTTCTTTTTGTTAGCTGCCTTATCCACAAGGGACACAAAAGAGATTTTGGCGTTTTTGATTTCGGTTGGCAATTTGCCCGCCCCCCTTTCAAAACTTGCTTCAGATAAAATAAAAGAAACACCCTAATCGGTGTTCCTTCTCTTCATATTTTTGATTTTAGCTTCAGCAAACTTAATTTCAATTTGCTTTAGAGTTAGGTCAAATCGGTTTTGTTTTGTCGGGTTTTCCTTCGTGATCTGTTCCAGTTCCTCGTACTCTCTTTTCGCGTCTCTCAACCATCGGCGGGCCTCCAATTCTTCCATCGGCATCACCTCTTGGCTCTAATACGACGTTATTTATTCATTTCCTCTAATACCTCCTGGCGGATCTTTTCTTTTTCTCCCTTAGTCAGTCCAAGAATTTTTACATCCACTGCCGGACTTAGCACACAGTGACATTTGATTCTTTCTGATCCTGGAAGGGAAGTGTCTCTAGGGTAATCAGCCTCGTGGCCATTAACGTCAAACTTTTCGTCCACCAGTACTGTAGTGCCACTCAGGGCCACATGTGCAGGTCTGGGGTTATTTTTCTTGCTTCCTGAATGTAACCATGTTTTTCCGCTCACTGCTGGGCTTTGGTGATAAGCTTCCCATTGACTTCGGCTGCTGGCGGTCAAAATCTCGGTAATAGCAGTGTTCCTAGCCCTGGACCGGTCAAACTGTGGCAAATCCTTGATTACCTGCACAGCCTTTTCAATCCCTTCACCATCTTCGATTGCCTTTTTCAGGGCATCTTCAATGGCTCGGTGGGTATTCAACTGCATCAAGAGTGATAAGTCATGTGACCATTCTTCAATCCATTTTACCGTCCGTCCAGAGATAACCTCAAAGGCAACATCCCGGTCAATTGCATCCATGATGACTGATGTCAATTCCTCAATATTCATGGTCAGGAATTCTTTAGTTGTCTCCTCCATCTCTTCGGGGAAGACATCTGTTTTAAATAGCTCTTTTATATAATCAAGTAGGCTTTCAAAAGTACTGTCTTTGGCTAGGTAGGCATTAATCCCATTAATGAAATATTTCCGTTGTGCGCGGAGTAGTTTAGCCACCTTTTTTTCATATTCTTCGATGTAATCAGGAACCTTCTCAATCCCGGGAAACTCTGGAACCAGTTCGGTTATATCTTCTTCCTCTTCTTTAATGATGGCACTGAGTGATTTTAATAGGCGTTCAATTTTCCCCATGCTTCAGTTCCTCCAGAACGTCCCGCAGGTCTTTTAATATGCCATGGATATTTTCCTGCCCATTGGCGGATTTCAGGAACAATCCCGGCAATGCAGGGCCCTGATTCAATAAGGCGGTTGGCAGATTGGCCCGCTCGTCATCGAAATTCTCTAGTTGTTTACCCAGAACATTACCCAGCAACTCGCGGGTATCATTGATTGCTACCCCACCAATCTCGTTGATCGCTCCTAGAATCGCAGTAATATCTGACGGATTGCTAATGTCAGGGTTTCTTAGTTCAATGTCCACATATTTCAGTTCATAGTCGGCCAGTAATAGATTTGTGATCATGAAGGACAAGGAATTTCTCTCAGGGATAAACACTTGCTGCTCTGTTACCTGCATGACTGTCTCTGCAGTAGCACGGTTATAATCCTTTGAGTAACCAATATACAGGTCCGGCAGTCGGAAATGGGACTGAACCTTTTGGCGGTTTTTATCATCGTAATTAACAAACAATCCGTCCCGCTGCAGCATTTCAGCCAGTGGCTTGATTTCAATGTCAACACTGGCCTTTTCTTTTTCAAGACCCAGGCTGTTTTCTGGTTCAAGAGCCTCTGCTTCTAAGAGTAGAAATTTATGAGCATTCTCCTGTCCTTCTACCGAAGAAACATATTCGGTTAGAGCGCCTTCGCTATCTTCTGTTAGTCGACCGTTTTTGATGAGAATAGCTGCCGGTAGGTGCCGCCCTTGTTTAAAGTACCGATAGTTAAGCTCTGATGCATTACGGCTCCCGTACATGTCCATCAACGCCGATATCCATCGAGGTATGCCATAGGCCCCATTGCCAATTTTTAGATGTAGAATTTCGTTAGCCTGATATTCTGCCGGCGTTTTGTCATCAAATGCACCTGTCCTAAAATCCATAACTCGGGGATCGCCAAATTCCTTAAACCAAACTTCTTTTGAACCATTAATTATTTGAACATAGCGTCGGAACTTCTTCCTACGTGAAAATTTATTTCCATCTCGATAAAAACTAACATCAATGGGTGCATCTTTTTTTGTTGTCTTTATACTGGCAGCATCCTCTACTTTTTCAAGTTCCACAACTTCCCCTTTGCCGTTCCGGATTACTTCAATATATCCATTCCCACAGGCTTCCCGGTCATCTATGGCTTCTTTCAGTACATCAACAAAGGGTTTATCCATATGCATGTATTTGAGTGCTGAGTCCACCCTGTTCCATTCTGTAATCATTTCGGGGGTTTCCTTGTCTTTGGTTTCGTCACCTCTGTACTTTAGTTTGTATCCAAAGCCGACTATATTTTGCTTATAGGCTTCGATACACTGTGGTAGGATTGTAGACATCTCTTTCATTTCCAGAAGATCCCGGATTGGATACTTTGGTTCAAGCACATCGGCAACGGAATATTGTTTTTCGTCAGCATTTTTTGCTGTTGGTGCTTCAGATTTACTGATACCAGTAATTATTTTGGCCCTTACTTTTTGCAAAGCCTCACCTTCTTAGAAATGATTTTTCCTTTCGCGTTTGGCTTGCGGGTCTTTGACCGGCAGGCACAATAAAAAAAGACAGTCTGCCCTGTCTGGTGATTTCAGTCCGCGCTTTTTCATTTCTTTCTTGCTCTCAAGCTTGATTTTTCCTCTTGAATCGTGAATAGCATATTTCCTGACCGTCAATTGCGCAATGAGTTCATCGTCGTTAGGTAACACCAACTCGCATTCTTTTGGGTTGCCTTGTTCGTCAAACTCTTGAAGCAGTTCCTTAACTATTCCACCCATCAAAGTGGTGAAGTCATAATAATATTTGTGCTGAATCGGTGTTCCAAACGTTACAGGAATGATGCGAAGCCAATCTAAACACTCTAGCTCTTTGATTTCTTTTAGTCGGTCGGTAACTCCGCCACCAACGCCAGTATCGTCAATCTTAACTGGTATGCTTACTCCGGGATATTTGTCATGTAGATGGTTAGCTATCCGCATGATATCGCCAACGGTTTTCATAGTGTCTTGCCCTCGACGTATCAGGAAAGGAAGCACCTTTTTATTTATCTTAGTACCGATAACTGTTTCATCATCACCATGCCTCGCTACATCACAAGCAATATGTATACTCACAACCGGCTGGCTGTCGTCGTAGTCAGTATTAACTCCCCGCATAACTAGATAAAGTTGGATAAATACATCATCTTCTTGATCAGGGAAGTCACCTGTTACTCGGACTTTAACAACGTTGCTGTCGGCACCGTATTTACGTTTGAGCATTTCTATATTTTCTTTATCGGTACGCTCACATTGCTCAGCATTAATATGAATGCAATTAAATTGGTCCCGGTCCTTATGGTGGGAATCGTAGAATATGCCACTGTTTCTTGTAGGGTTGGAGATGAATAAAATTTTGTTGTCTATGCCGGTGATGGTGCCCAATAAGGTTTCGAGAATTTCATTCGATACACCAGAAGCTTCATCTACGATAATTAGCATATTATCCGCGTGCAATCCGGCCATATTTTCTTTTTTGGTGGCAGTTTTGGCGGTGGCAAACCACTCTAACTCGTAGCCATTCATGTATAGCATGGTTTTTGTTAAAGTTAAGAAATTATCTGCATAGGTATTAGAAAGCCATTTAGCTATCTCTGGCCAGAGTACAATATTTAACTGCTGCCTGGTTGGTGCTGTGGCTATAATCTTGGCATTATTCCGGAACAGCATATACCAGATAATAATACAGGCCACGGTTGCAGTTTTACCTACACCTTGGCCAGACCGGACGGAGGTTCTTTTATTGTCCCGGACGGAAAACATAATCTCTTTCTGTTTGTCGTCCGGGTAAAAATCCAAAACATCCTCTGCAAAACCAACTGGATCATTGTAATAAAGATCAATCAGTTGATCATAGTCTATTTGTTCAATCTTTTCCGCTGCAGAGACTAGATTTATACCCTCTATCTCAATCAAATCAAGGGTATCTTTGCCAATTAAGTCCAACGCCTCAAGGAAACGGTTAAGCATCTCCATTTTTTATTTTCCTCTCGGCCATTTTCCGGCGTAATGCATTGGCATGCTGATTTTCCTTTGATTCACCGTCTATTTTTTTGACTTCAAGCAGGAGTCTTGCCTTCTCTAAATCAAGTCTCGATTTTGTTGTGCTTATATCGGACTTCAACTTCTCCACCATCAGCCGGTGTTCCTCAACAACATACCCACGCTTTTCGTATTTCTCCACCAATTCCTCATAGCGAGAAATAAGCCCATCCAGTGTTTTCATTGCCTTCGCTTGGGCGTTTAACAATGTAGCCTGACGATCCCAGGCAAATTGAAACTCCCACTCTTCTTCCCTGTAAGTTTCTTCGAATGGCTCACTGTCTGGTACTTTTGGATCATGACGAGGATTTGAATCACGCTGGCTCTTAAATTTTTTTAACTCCTTTATCATTTCATGCTTGTCTGTAACAAACATAATCTTCTGAGCCCGGGCAATGGCAAGATACTGTATTGTTATGTTCTCCCAAAGGATATCAAGGGGTGACTTATTAATAATCTCATCCACTAAGGCCCTAGTCTCCTCATCATCAGGGAATATCTTAGCAAAGAACCCATGCTTCAATCCATTTTGATAACCAATAGGCCCATTACTACGCCCACCATGAAACTTGCACGTCCGTCTGCCTGGTTCCGCTTGGTTTTTGCATCGTTCTTTAGTCTGCCTAGATTTGGCTGTGCATTGATCTTCCCTATAGCCGTCTAGGTGGTAAGCGCAAAACTTTTCTCCCTGTATCGCCTTCCTACGGCACCGCTTGCCAGTCTTGTGGCCGATGGCTTCGCATTGGCCGGGGAAGGGCGGCGTCTCCTCTTGTCTTTCGGAGTACTCCGTATTATTTGGAGTACTCCGAATTTCCTTTTGGAGTACTCCATTAAGTTGCTTATCCCATTTATCTTTACACTTCCAGCCACTAACCGTCTTTTCTGATAATCCAAGTTGGTTGGCTATTTCTCGGTTAGTAATTTCTCCGTTGTGTTGCTGGTATAATTCAAACGCCTTATCTCGTTCAGGGCTTCTGCCTCTGGCCATCACCTCACCTGCTTTGTGTCTGTTGTTTAGTGCATAAGAAAAAGAGCCCGGAGGCTCTAATTGTTGTCTAATTTTACTTATTTCTTAAACGAAGGGCTACTAAATATTGTTTCATCTATTTTTTCAAATACCAAGTCTTCACTCATGTCAAATAATTTAATTAATACATTTGACAATATTTCTCTGATTCTAAAGTACTTAGTATAAATATCACTTTCTGATAATGTCTTTACAACATTTTTAACCTCGCCATGAACGACCTTGCTACGAAAGTCATATATTTTTTTTACAAGTTTATAAATATCTTTCCTTTTTTCCAAATCATCTTCAACTATTAAGCTGGCATTTAAGGAAACCTTATAAGAAAGCTGACCATCTCCTTTAACCAATAAGGATTCTAATCCTGTAATTATGTGTAATATACTATTGTCTATTGTTATACTACTACAAGCGCTTACATATTGCTGAAATGCATAAGTCCATCGCGATGGTTCCCATTTATGGTTATCTCTGGATTCATTAGAGACTTTATTATGTTTAATTACAATATTATGAACCTTTTTTATTAAATTAATAGTTTCTTCTGTTATCAATAAGTCGGTATTTGCCTCTTCAATTTCATTACCCTTAGCACCATAATAGTTTATTAATGGTGTATTCCAAGTTTTAAGACACTCATACAATGTTCCACAACCCGTATCGCACTTGTCAACCATAATATTGGCACAAGGTAAAGCTACCTGCAACGCTCTGTAAAATAACACCCCGTTACTTTCATAACAATCCTTAATATTTTCAGTTTGTACTATTGTACTATTAACACGAATAGGATCTTGAATTAGACTGATATACTCATTTATTCGATATACCTTGTTATCTATTTTTATGTTTGTTAACAAGAAGCAATCTTTTTCACCCATCAGTATTCCCCCTCTACCGCCAAACTTCGGCATCAAAGGAGTTGTTCCTTCACACAAATTCCACCATATACCGACATTGTTAGATAAAGGAAAACCTCCTTTACTGTGGAAGATTGTCATTGTTCTGTGACTATTCCATCGAAAGGAGGTGTTTCTATGCCAACCACAGGAGAAAAACCAGGTAAGGGCAACTATCAATGTAAAAAGTGTGGCCAAATAGTAAGACTAGATGATAGCACTGATACATTACCACCATGCCCCAAGTGCGCCGGTACTGAATTTAATCGTGTGTAGTTAAAAACTCACCGATAGAGCTTTCGTCGTAACCAAATAATTTGCCTAGTACCCAATGATCAAAGGCCGTCTCCGGTTTATCTGGAACGGTCTTGATTATTTCAAGTATGTGAGGATGTTTGTATATCCATAGCGTGATCCACCTGTCAACTAGTAGTTCAATATGCGCCCTAAGGTTAGATTCCTTAACTATAGCTATTGCCTCGCTGATATATATATCTTTAATCGGCATCGAAGCCGCTGGCTTGCCTCGTCGTACCATCTGACAGTATATCAATAATTCTGTTTTATCGAACGCCATTATGGACACCGACCTTCCTAAGCAAAACAAAAACCGCCATCTGCTGGCGGTTTTATTAATTATGAGTATGTCTCCTAAAAGTGTCTAGGGCGTACCCCTATGGGGCAATTATAACATGGTTGTCAATAATTAGTCAACTTTTTATTATAACATTATTTATCTATAGTCTGCCACCCATGGAGATATGCAAATATCTTTCTTTGGCTGTTTCTTAGCCCTCTTGCTTTTGCTTCCCCCACCAAGCTTTATAGCCCCACCATGTAGTACCTCTTTCTCGTTGTTATTCGGCGGGCTTGTCCTTCCCCACCAAGCCCAAAACGACGCGCTGTCGGCATGTAGCAGAGGCACCATTTCCTTTTCGTTTCTGTCTCTTATCTTCTCTGCACTTTCCCTGGCAGCCTTGGTTACCTGCTTCTCAGCTATTTGTGCTTCTTCTTTTAAGCTAGGATTACCCATCTTCCCCCACCCCCCACGATTATGTTATACTGAGGTTGCTAAGGTCTCAGCTCTGCCCATGCTGGTGGGGCTTTTGTTTTCTATGGTGCTGCGTAAATTTTTAACAGCATTTTCTCCAGTCATCACATTTCTCGCCCTGGTATGGCGGATCTCCCTGGCACTCAATGCAAGGATTATCACATCCAGCTAAATCGCACATAGCCAATATTTTATTCCTGCAATCACCACACAGACAGTCACCGCATGAAACAAACTCCTGTAGCATCAATCGTCCTCCTGACTTTCTTCATATTCCTCAATGCTGATAGGTTCAAACCAATCTTCTTGTAATCCTGATTCTTTAGCTAACGGTTTAATTAATTGGGCGTGTTTTTTGTGGTACATATCTTCTGATATATCAATAACATTGTCATTATTATCCTTGATAGAAAAAGACACATAACATTCAGCAGGTTCTCCGGTTTCAATATCATAGGCTAAATTAGCATCTTTTGATATTCTGTAGCAAAATAATGATTGCATTTTATCAACCACTTTCTTTGTTCATATAGTAAAATACCAGCAAAAAAATACTGTTTGTGGAATTGACATCAGCCCAGTAATATCGAGGCTTGAGGGGCATTTTTACCATGGCGCATTTTGATTGAAATGTTCACTCTTCCCATTTCAGTTTCTGTCCACACTCACATATGGTTTTGCCGTAGTAATGTTTATAATAACCGTCACCTAAATTCTCACTAAGTTCTTCCCCGCATGCAGGGCATAGGGCTGGTTCCCATTTTTCAATTTTTGGTTTTTTTGGTACCTGTTTTTCTAGTGCATTTGTTGCCATTTTAATCGCTGCAAAACTCAACTTATCAGCTGGCTGCAACTCGTATTTTCTTATAAAATCTAGCCTCACTAACGCTCTTTCGATACTGATTTCGATTTCAGTCAAAACTTTCACTCCTTCGCAACCACTCACTACCCCACCATTTCCCTTTCACTCTCCAAAAACGTAACCACTCTCATCGACAAATCCACCACCGCCCAGAGTCCTTCCTGAACCTCAACTAATCCTATGCCAGAGCGATCAAATACCAGCCCCGGCCCAAGGGCTTCGTTCAGCTTATCGCTTACCATCCTTGCAAGCTTAGCACGCTTAATTAGCACGCCACTTCGCTCTTTCCACCGCTGCCAAGCATGTTCGCTTATACTGCATCTGAAAGGCTTCTGTTTCATCCCAAGGCAACCACTTCCTCCCCGTCCCGCTTGCGACATCCCCAGGGTAGGTTTGCGCGTGCTCTTGGTGATACTCTCCGCTCCCTCGCCATAGCCTTTGGTTTATACTTCTCAGGTTTAAAAATCTCAGTAAATCTTGCCATAACCCAAGGACTTATTTTCCAATAAGGCCAGTAACCGAAGTGCAAGAACCAGTAACCCATTTATTCCACCGCCTTATCTTTCTTTAGATCAAACACCTCCGAATGTTTGGCGAATATTAAGTGTATTGCTATAAAACCAAGCCTTACTCCCTTTATTCTTTTGTGCCAATCTATACCAAGCGTAAAGTCTCCGTCTATTTCAATTAAGATAAACATACTTAATACCTCTGCTGCAGTATCTGAATTAAAGCACTTGCCACAGCATCTTCTGAGGTATCGGCATAATACATTTTTGCAGTTGCCCCGCAATAAAATTGCCATTTTGACTGACCGTCTATCCTAGTTAATTGAATAGCAAGGTTTTCGTGTCTACAAATCTCCGATAACAATTGGTCAAGGCGCGGGAGCCAAATACAATGTTTTGCTTTCGTAACGTGATAACCACCTTCAAGAAACCGCAAGGTAAAAACATGACTGCCATTGTATTTAGAAACACCAGTTACTAAACCAATGTCACCACCCCAAATGCTGTCAGATACACAGTCACCGTTTGTTGGCTCCCACTCCAACCCTGCTTCCTTCAAGGTCTTGGCTTTATCTAAACTAATCATTCAATCACCTGCTTAAAAAGATTCCTCCGGGCCAGCCCCGCAGACCAGCCCGGCAATACAAATTGGATAGAACAAACCAGTTATTTATTACTTGCCGCAACCGCAGGACCAGGATGCTCGACCTGGCCGACTCCCGCAGAAGGGTGCAAAGTTATCTCACCTTTTTACCACTCTGTTGAACCAACCATGAAAGGTTCATTAATTTCTTCTAAAGTGGCTAAAATATGGGTAAATGGTATTTTTGCGTGCCCCTTTATAATTTCGAAGCCCATTAATTTATCACTTTCAATTAAATCTTCAACTGGTGTTAAGAAAGTTTTTGTGTTTGGTTCTTCCGTAACTTCTTCCAATGGTTGATCTTCGTCAGATAACCCATGTTCTTTTTTATACCATTCGTTGGCCTGTTCTGCCGATTCTGCAGCCACCCAGTCATAGTCATTCATCTTGAAAAGTTTTACTTTTGTGCGATCCACTTTACCGCCTCCTTCACCTCAAATCCACTGGCCCCCGCAAGGCCTGCTGCATCATCCCGCATATCCACTCCAGCCTGGCTTTTCTTACTGCAACATGCCGCTCCATTGCCTTGGCATGTGCCGCCTGCTTGTCCCTGTGGTTCCTCTGGGCCTGTTTCATTTTCCGGTGGATTTTCCTTGGGTTAACTCTGGTCATTGTTACCACGCCTTTTGTAAACATCATCCCTGCCATCAAGGAAACCAAGTCTATAGCCAGTAAAGAATCCTGTCACTAAAACTACTAAAACAAACAAATAATCCATCGTTCCCCCCATAAACAAAAGTTCCGCCCTTACTCACTAACCCATTGACTGATATAGTATATTTGGTGATTTATTTGCCTTTTTCCAGCTTGCAGGTATAATTACCCTGCCTAGCTAGTTATCGACAGCCAGGAACGAAAGTTGGAAGTCTGGTGGCTATTCTAACGCCTCTACAAGCACCTCAACCCGCGGGTTTTCCCTATCAACTTTTCCCATCGCCAAAACTAACTGCACGTTGCGGAAACTATCATCTACCAGTACTCCTGCTTTTTTCAACCCATCAAGAATAAACTTTCCGCTGTAGTTGTCAGGGTCCCTTCGGTGGCCAGTTGGAAAGTGGTAAACCAATTCCACTCTGGCTTTATTTAACGGCAGTCCTCGCCATCCGGCGGCTTTAACTGCCCAATGCACTGTATCTTCCCATTCTCGCTTTGTATTGCGATAAATATGGTGGTTGTGACTGTTGCCCATGTATTCGTTGTTGCTTGGAGGGATGCCGGGAATGATTATTCTAATCATCGTAATAACCCCTTATAGAATTCTTTGCCTTCGTTTTTGCAAACTCTGAATGTATCCCCACGCCTTCCCGGAGGAATATCCTCCAAAGTGACTCTACGCTGTGATACAGGTCTGCTGCCTCCTCAAGCACTCTTTGCCACTTACCAATGCCTAGCTTATACAGAATGTATGCGACAACCAGCTCAAAGGTTTCGGAGACCACGTGTCGTATTTGCTGACCTATTGTATTGGTGACCACAAACTTAACTTCCGGGAATCTCCATGACATTATTCGTCCTCCTTTGGATGCCACTTGCTAAAGCCTTCTTTTCTGCACACCGCGCTCATGGTTCCCAATCTGCATAACCAACCATTGTTATATATAAAACCACCGTAACATGTCTCACAACTTCTCTCCACTGTCGGTTTCCACTGCTCGCAAGCAACGCCAGTTCCATTTCCACTGCAGCATTGTACTTCTATGTCTTGCTTTACGTTTTTGTAATAATAACCACAATTACTGCATGTCCGTTCCGGTGCATCCTTTGGCTGTTTTCCAATACGTTCATCCATCTCCACCACCAGCAGCGCATACCCGATTTTATCCCGCCAAGGAGATTCGCCAAAGGCATCCTTCCGGTGTGCAATTCTCATGTTTTTATCAAAGTCCCTAACCAACATCAGCATGTCCCTATACTGCTCCGGCTTGACACCATTAGGATAAAGCAATCTCAGGTACTTGTCACTACAACCTACAGCATCGCCATAGGCTTCGTTTTTTTCTTTGACCAACTCAGCCATTTCTGTGGCTATCGGCATCCATTTGTTATCCACAAACACCCCTCCTTACCAAGTACAACACATAATATCCCTATTACCACCCAGGGCCCGGAGTAATTCTCCCCTCCTGTTATACTGCTTCAGTTGCGTCATGACTGGCCGCTGCCCTTTAACTTGGCTAATTAACTGACGCAGGACTCCGGTGCTGGTTATTCCAACCCTCTCGATTTCGTCCCATATTTCAGCATTGTCGCAACGTTTACTGTTGATTGATTGTCTTACCACTACCCTAAGCGCATTGCTAACATTCTCGACTTCTGTGCTTCCTGTGTAGTCTATCGCCGCTTTGACGTAGCTTATCGCTGTTGCTCCTACCAACCCATCACATCCCAACCATGATTTTGCACTTAACCTGGCCTATCCTTATCAGCCAGAGTATCAGGTATAACACGTCATCAGGATCCCTGCCGACATCTATACTCATTACAAAAATATCTTCTTGAACGATTGCGTCATGTTTATTGCAATAATCTCTGATGTACTCTTTTTCATCCGTGTCCCAGCTTAAATCAACTGGCTTGCCGCCATCCAGGAAGCAGATAAACTGTTCCGGTATCTTCTCCCATTTTGCTACGCCGATTTGTGGATTTACCCGCTTGTGTGCTTTTTTGCCATGCTCCTTGCGCCATTTGTACACGGAGGCTAGTGAGCACCCGGCCTTATCTGCAATATTCTGGTCGGCAAGGCCCTGGGTGTGATACTCTGCTATTTTGTCGTAGTCAACTGCTCTGACCGCCATATTTCTGCACCACCCCGATTAAAACGTTGCTATCTTTAACCAATACCCCTTTCTATGTCCGCTATTGCCTGGATAATTGGATAAACCTGCTGTGGCACTACCGCATTTCCGAGACCCCTAAGTCTGTCCACCCGAGAGGGAATCCCATTAGCCACTCTACCCACGTTGGGTTCAACTGACCACCATTTCCTTGTGCCATGTTTTTGCGCTCCTCCTCGGTAATCACGCCATACCTCGCTAATCTCTGTAATTGCTGGAAATTCCCCGTCCCGCCGCACAAGCCTGCCCCAGTTGTCGGCGTAGGCCACATTCGCATCACTTCTGGGTCTACCTGTTCCCTCAGATTCGCTGGCCTTGCTCTGCCCTTCCTGGTGGTTGTTGCTTGCCTCTGTAATGCTTCTGGCGATCTCTGCGGTAGATGATCCATCGTGTTTGGCGTGGCCCACAAAAAAGATTCTGTCTCTTCGGTGCGGGGCTCCGACAGCCGCAGCTTCAAAATTAAATACGGCGACAGCGTATCCCGCACGCCCCAAGTCCTCGCAAACCGTTCTCCCGGCAATTCGCAAGATTCCAGGTACGTTCTCACCAAGTACCCAAGTTGGCTTAAGCTCTCGGATAACCCGGAGCATTTCCGGCCAGAGGTAACGATCGTCTTTTTTACCCTTTTGTTTTCCAGCCACGGAAAACGGCTGGCAGGGGAATCCTCCGCTGAGAATAGTGATGTTTGCAATTCCTCTTTCCTTGACTGACTCTGCCGTGACATCTTTAATATCCCTCCATCTCGGCACATCTGGCCAGTGTTTTTCTAATACCTTAGTTGGATAATCAGCCATTTCGCATTGTCCAACGGTGATAAAGCCAGCCCACTCAGCAGCTAAGTCTATTCCACCAATGCCACTAAAGATGCTAAAATGAGTAAGTTCCATAATCGTCACCTACAACCCACACCGGCATGGTGGCCGGTCGTGGCTATCGAACATTTCCGTTTGGCCTACCGCTACCCGGCGGCCACGGGAATCCTTGACTTGGATTAGGTCGCCTAAGGGAATATCCCGAAAGTAGGTCTGTGGTTTCCCCAAAGCAATGAGTTTATCATTGCAAAGATTTTCTAAGGTTTTGGCTTTGCAAAACAAATCTGGTTTTTGCTCTCTGAGTTTTATAAAGTCTGCCCTACCCTGGAATGGACAAATGTAGCAGCCGCTTTTCGGCGGCACCGACAATCCGTGGCATTTTATAATATCAATACACCCTTTGCGGTCAATACCCTCAGTAACTAAGGGATAATCGTGGGTGATACCATCATCCTCAAACATTTGCTGACGTTTCATTCGGTTTTCTTCGCCAGCATCAAACCCAGTCATTACCACACTTGGCCTCTGATAGTAGCTTAGTGATGCCTGTAGTTTAAAGTGATCTGTACACCACCTGCGCTGCCGCGACGGGAACATCTTTTTATCTTTGCAATAGTCGTAAAGATTCCAGTGTCCATGCCTTTGGGGGAAAATCACTGTTACTGGATAACCTAGATACTCCATCATTGCCATATACCTATATGTCTCTGGCCAATCACAACCATGGTGGACAAATACAGCTTCAAAGTCTACGCCTGGCACCTGGCCCTGCTCGATCAACCAGAGGTATAAGGCCCAGGAGTTAACCCCACCACCGTGGGATAGGTACACTTTCACGGGTTCCGTCACTTCACCCACCCCTCTTTCTTGCCACCGCCAGCCCTGCCAGCACCAAGAGATACAGCACCGTTGCGGCGGTTAGTAAATCAATCATTATGTGGCCTCCCCCTTAGCTTTGTTTGCAAAGGATGCATATCCACCCTTGGTCTGCTCGGGCAACTCCAAGATCCTCCACCAGCTGTGCCGATACATTTCCAGCCAGCACCACGAAGACTTGCCCCACTCTCGCTAGTTAGTGTGTAAGTAATCAGTTTGCGATATCCCATCGCTCTGGTTGCCCTCCATGCTGCAGCATACAGAGCACTGCAGGCGTTAGCGCATCCGTCTGTGGCAACTCTGTTAACCTCCAACGTCCATCTATCATCCATGACCCGTGACACTGGTCTCCCTACGATGGCTACGCCTCTGATGATGCCTGATTCATCTGCTACCGCAATGCTGAATTTGTGTCCGACAACTGGCCTATGGTGGCGATGATGTTGGCGAACAAATTCATTTGCTTCGGCTAGAGAGCATGGTACTATGTGGAGTTTTGGTTGTTTCATAGTCTCACCCTCTTCATGAGCTAAGGTTACTGTCTAAGCTTACGCAGCCTGTAGTCATCTGCGGTAAATAAAGCCCCGTCAGTCATATCTACAATCCTGCTAAACACACGACTATTGCCATCAACCGTAAGCCTTTGTTTGAGTTCCGGCAGTGTGCAGTTAGATGTCACAATAACCGCAGTGTTCCTGTTGTAAAGTCCATTGATTATGGTGTACAGCTTATTCGATGTCCAATCGGTTAGTTGCTCAGCTCCTAAATCATCGAGTATCACCAATTCTGCTTGGTACATTGCCTGTACAATCTGGTTCTCCCTTTCGTCTGATCCACGATTATACGTTGCTCTTATACGATCTAGCAGCTCCGGCACTATGGAGAATACACACGGGTGCCCTTTGCCAAGTAATTCCTGCAGGATAGCTACCGCTAGGTGCGTTTTACCTGCACCGGTACCACCTAACATCAAAAGACCCTTACCTTCCCCGGGGCTAAATTCTGCTATAAATTTTCTGGCTTTCATGAAGCCTTGCTCGGTTCCGTTGCGTTTTATAAAACTCTCTAAGGTGCACCCAGAGTACCTTTTCCCAAGGTTACTGTTTTTGAATAGCCTACTAATGCGTATTTGCCTTTCTCTGCGCTCCATCTCGCTTTTTAGCCGATCATACTCCCTGCTTCTGCACTCACATGCCGGATAGATCCACTTCTTGCAAATACCAAAATCATATTCCTTGGCTTCAATGGCGCCCTGGCAATATTCACATACTCTCGTTGGATGTAATTCCAAAGAATCTTTGCTCCTCTGGGGTAAGGGCACGATCTTGCTGCTGCTCATTATCTCGCCTATCGATTGCATTAGCTTGTCCTCCCTTAGCTCGCTCGTTAACTAACCTCCGCATAATACCAGCCGTGTATTCCTCCTGTTTATCTTGATATTTACGCAGGTGAATACCTAAGGCCTCAAGGACTATCTCTGCATTAAAACGCTCCCAATATTCCATGTTCTTTGCGACGACTGTAGACGCGACCTTACCCGACTTTCTGGTAAACCTAACTGTGTCCCAGTATTGCCGGATAATAGTCAACTGCATATTGCTATATCTTGGAAAACGTTTAAAAACATCCTCGATTGTTTCTTGGGGGGTAAGGGGGGTACTATTTTCTTTAGATTTTTCTTTAATGTTTCTTTCTTGGTTGGTAGTTTCACCAATGGTACCTTTGATAGTTTCACCAAGGGTAGGGTTGGTAACTTGACCAATGGTTATTTCACCATTGGTAGATTGACCGTTGGTAGTTTCACCAATACATTTATTGCTCGGCATACTTTCTGTCCACTCTTCATGGTTTTTGTTAAACCCTATTGTTCTAGATACTCCGTTGACAATTATTTGATAGATCATTTTCCTATCTTCAAGATCCCTTAACTCCCGTTGTATTTGCCGTTTGTCGCAGCCGGTAGCTTCAGATAGGAAAGCCAGTGACATGTTGTGTTCTTTGCGCTTAAATCCATAGGTGTAACGCCAAATAGTAAATATCAGGCGATATTGCATGGGGCTCAGTTTAATACGGGCCACGGCTTCTAATATTTCGTTTGCTATTTTGGTATAACCATTTTCAAGCTGCACATCCGCCATTCCCTAACCCCCTGATGGTTAATCCTTAACCTTAAGCCAACTTGCTATTGTAATCCTCGAACCGCTTACAAATCATAAACAGTCGCTTATTGTTTACCCACCGTTGCAGATGCCTTATCCGCTGAGGGGCATTCTGCTTGTCGTAAATCATGACATAAGGGTCAAACCCAATCTCTCTGAGTTTGTAAATCCTGTACAAATCAAATTCAAAGGTAGTGTCGAAGTTAGTTAGTATGTAAACTGCGGCCTTCCGTCTGTCCACTCCGGTCCTATCCTTAAAGTGCATCAGGTTTTTAACGATGACTTCACTGTCCTTTTCCTTGTCCCAGGCAAAGTGATACATCTTAGCCTTTAACTGCTGCATCTTGGCAATTACATCATCAGTCATTAAACGAATATCTAGGCCCTGGGTGAAGTCTATCCATGCCCTGCTTTTGATTAACTGATCTAGCAATTCCATGCGATCCGTGCTGGCCAAAAGGTTTGGGTCAAGCAATTTAATCTCTTTTTGTCCATTCCAGAACTGGCCTAGATCCGCTACCTTTACGCTCTTACAGCCTTCCTTTTTGGCTACAATGCAAAAGTCACAGTTTCTTGGGCATCCCCTTGTTAAAAATCCATAGGCAGTATCTTTGATACCGTAAAGGGAGTAATCAGGGAAAAAACTCTCAACATCTACAGGTAGTTTGTTTTCCAAACCATAACCAGTGCCACCCTTAATAATCTGATCAGCCTTAATTAAGGTAGTGAAGTCGGGTGTAAAATCAAATACCTTGGACTGATATACAACGTCATAAGTACCAAAGAGGGGATTTACCCACTCAACGCTATGGCCATGCGATTTATGGTAAGCCGATAATTTCATCAGTGCCAAGTTCGGAAAGTTGTGACCGTCCACATCGATAAGTCCAACTTTCATCACTACCACCCCCTAAAACAACCTCAAACTTAACATTTCATCCGCTGCCTCCGTATTGCCTGCGCCGGCCTTGTGGAGTTTAGTGGAAATATCGGATAGTTTACTTATTATTGATCTCATTACTTCATCACCTCAAACTCAATCACCCATACCCAGGGGTTAGCATCCCAGCCATAGATATCAATATCTTTCTTCTTTATGGTGCTGTTCCAAAGTTCTGCAAAAGCGTCTCTTGCAGTTAAATCAAACTCCATAACATCATCAAACTTTCCGTCCCCTATTTTGTCGTGATAATCAATACAACCCTCTTTTCTTGCTTCATCATCGGTGATATCATTCAGCCTCTCAACCAGGACATTGGTAACTCGCAGGAATAATCTAGCTGCTGCCTTAGGCATGTGGATAGATGGTCTCCACCCTTGTGGGCCGACTCCAACATCAACGGGATAGTCTGGGTTGTCTGCCTTGTAAACGTATCTATGAGAATACCTACCATTCGGCAAATCTGGATTTCCTGCGGTAAGATCGTGCATATGGTTTTCGTAGTACCAAGCTTCCCTAACCCAGAGAATGTCACCATGTTGGTAAGGTGGTATTACATACCTTGGGTTATCAAATGTACCTTCGTCCCAGTCATGTTTTTCAACCCACCTTTCGCCCGTAGCCTTATTTGTAAGGACTGAAAAACCACCCTCATCTTTTTTATATTTTGGTTTAACTACCCGCCTTGTCTGTGTCTTTCTACCGTCAAGAATTGCCCTAACCATTTCGGTGTTGAATAGTATCGGCTTTTCTTTAACCATCAATCTCACCACCAAATTTCGATAATTTCCAACAATAATTTAATCTTATTTTAATATTGCAGTGATATAATTAGTACAAACCTCCGTTTTCTATATAATCCCTGGCTGCACCGCTTTATTGTCGGTGCAGTACTCTTTTATCTCCATCCAGGGCATTTAAAGCATCGTCCAGCTCAGCAAAGTAATGCTCTAAACCATCCTTGCGGGTTAGCACTAATTTAACAGCATCTACCACAGCCTCCAACTTACGCACCTTATCCAGCAGTTCTTTCCCAGCACCAGAAGAAAGAGTTGCGTCAATTCTGTTTATACCGTCTGTTAGATCGTAATTATTATCGGTAGCTGTTATATGGGAATATGTTGCTCTACATCTTTCCAACGCCTGCACCATCACCGCAGTATGGGCCTCCGCCTTATTAAGCTCGTCCACTGTGTAGGCATTGAGGGCGGTTAGACGGTCAATTTCGGCCTGTAACTTTTCAATTGTAGCCTTAGCTAAACGTTGAGCTTCGACGGTTTCTTCCATCAGAGCGATATCCTCTGACCGTTGAGCTTCCAACTCCATTGCCCTATTGATATACCAGGGCAAGGCATCACGTGCTTCGGCAATAAATTCAAAATCATCCGGTCTATCGTCCATATCATCAAGTTTGCAAATAGTAGTTACTTTTTCTTCGTCCATTGCCAACACCAGTCCTAAGTCGCAGTGCGCGTTTAACCATTTTCCTTTAGTGGCAGCCTCACAAATTGCCAAATCCTTCTCCATATCCCTCACGCTACCACCAGCCTTTCAAACTCCATCCTCTGCCTTTGCACAATCAGTTTTTGGAACCTGCGATCATAATTCAGCACCCGTTTATCGGTTAAACCAAACTTCTCAACTAGGTCATTCAACCGATCTCTGCCGAGTTCTATTTTGAGATCCATAAGTTTTATTCCTGGCATCCGATTCACTCTCCTTACGCTCCAACTGCTTTCCGCAACCAGCCCTTCTGCGGCTTCTCATTCCTGGCAGGGATACTGATCGTCTGCCATGTTGCCTTGCACTTAGGGCAAGTGTAATTTACAAAGATGCCGTCACGGCCGATCTCTTCGCCCGGAACTTTACAAAATAAGCACTTGGTTACCGATTCTAATTCGCTCATATAATCACTTCCTTGGAACATTTTTATATCAGGCGCCTTGATCGTTCTTTAATTGTTCAGCAGCCATCTTTAAACCAATAAGGTAACTTCTAACCCTTGCCGGAATTTCATCACCAATACTGTAAAACCACTCCCAATAATCTGGGTCCAGTCCAGAAATCAAATCATTATGACAACTATTAACTATATAAGCCCATTCATCATGAGTGTTGCATTCCCTTACACTTTCAAATAGCTCTTTCATTTCGTCATGGTCATATTTACTGCCACATTCTTTAAGTTCTTTTAACCATTCCCGAAGTCTCTTAACTGCTTTATTGCTATTAAAATCACGTCTTTCCCCGGAATAAGCAGCCATCTTACTTTCAAAGTAATCAAAATGATACTTAGTTTGGTTATGAAGATCGGCAGATTCCGTAAAGAAAAATACAGCTTCACCAAGGTCCCCAGAGACATACATTTTGTAACCGTCAAAAATGTATCTAACCATGTAGCATATAGTACCTGGTTTTTCCCATCGAAGAACTTTTAGATCTCCGTGTTCTTCATATGTTGCCTTGTGATCCTTAAACCAATGGGTTCTTATATCTTGTTCAATACCTAATGGCATCTACTCCACCCCCTGGTACAATTTACCACTCACGAAAGATATAATTTATCCCCGGCGGTTGTGGCCGCCGAGGGTGGTTATGCATTACGTACCATATTAATGCTTTGGAGGTAACGGAATTTCTGGAACGTCTTGTAATTCCGAGTTATCTGAGAACATACTGCCTTGCTCTGTATCGGGCGGAGGTGCAATTGACCTTTCAATAACTCGCTCTGTACCGACAATTAGCTCATCAAGTTTTTTATACAGCAGATCCCACTGTTGTTCGTTTAATTCACTCAAAGATTTAACGCTGTACGCATGATAAACAATCGCCTTGGCTTTTTCCTGTGCAAACTCACTATCAACACCAGTCTTATCGGCCAGATTATTAACAGCAGCAAAGAAAGCTTTCCGAGCCTTATCGGGGTCTACTAACGATGTATTGTTTTTACCTTGTTGCTTTGTTTGTTGTGGCTTTTGCTGAACTGTTGATTGTTGGTCTGGTACAGGTGGTGGCGCAGGTACATCTACCCCGCTTTCTAGCCATTCTAAGAACTGTTTGCCTAATGATGGATTTAACTGAAATACTCTACCGTCAACAATAGAAGTACGATCCTTACTGGAGGTGCATTGGTGGTCTTGGTCTACGTCTACGAAAGTGGTAAATTCGTATTCCATACCATCCCTTTGGATTGGTTTCATGCCAATCTTGCGAATTACAGTTCTACCAGTGGATGGGTCTTTCTCCTGAACGTGTTCCATCTTAGCCCTAAGAGTGGTTATGATATGGCACTTGCTGGAGAGGATAGCTTCGACCAGACGGTTATGCATCGGGGTAATGTCTCTCCACGCCGTCCAGGAGTTCACGCCTGGTTTGTTACTTTTTTCGATTTGGCCTTTCTTATCTAGGAGGCCACCCTCGCCGTCCCATGCATGTGTTAGGGAGTCTATAATAATTACCTTAATATCAGCTTGTTCGCACTCTTTAATGGCTGCTACATATTTATCCGGGGAATAAGGGGCGGTCAGTGAAATTATGTTATATTCGCCTATTTCAGTGCCGCCTTTATTGCAGTTGGCATACAGATCACCACTGAAGTTCTCGCTATCAATCAAGCAAATGTCTTCCCAGTTACCAGTAATGCCATAAGCCATCAAGAGCGATCCCAGTGTTTTACCAGCACCGGAAGGTCCGCTTATCCCAAGGCGAAGTTTGGCCTTTCGCCGTTGGGCTTTGCGCATCATTCCCGCCATTACACATCAACCTCCACTGTGAATTTTGGCTCCCGCTCAATAACTGTAATGCCGGGGATAATCTCACCTGTAGCAGGGTCAATGGCTTTATCATCGTTGATTTGAAGCTGTTTCTTTAATCCCGACCAATCCAGCTTTGGCTCCTGTGGGATAAGTACATCTGGTTTACTGTCCTTTGCCCAATCCTTTATAGACGATTCATCACGCTGAAAATCTGGCTGCTGCTTGGTTAATTTCAACCTACCATAAGGCGTCTTGATAGTCTTTACCTTGGGGTCATTCTGGAATAAACCTCTGTGATAAGCCTCCAGTATCCCTATAAAAAATTGCCTAGAAGAGTCAATATCGCGAATTTCCGCTTCCATCCACCCTTGGATGCGACTTAGTTCTGCTTGAGCAACTTTTTTAATGTCATCTTCCTTTGCAGATAGAGCGCGCAGTTTTCGCATGGCCCATGTTGCTTGTTCAAGGTTAGTAATGCGAAACTTTTGTTCCTGATCTTGCTCTAAGACCCCGGCAGCATCCTGCAGTATATTTTCAGTTTCATTAGTTAACAATGCGTTCATATTTGAACCTCCGTTATTTTCATCTACTCCCCAGGCTTTCCCTGGCTAAGGGGTGCATTACCTTAACCGGGGTCCTGGAGGTTCCACCCATCCGAGAGGGTGTCCGTATCCCTCTCGGAAACTTAAGCTACCTCAGTACTTACCTGCTCGGTCAACTGGTCCAGATAAATTACAACTTCCTTGGTTTCGCATGTGCTGTCATCAATATTGGTTAGTGTCTCGCCACACTCGGGGCAATGGTACGTTTCCTGATCGTAAAACTCAGAAAAGCGTTGCTTGCACTTGGGACAAACTATCCTGCGGATATCCAAAGTTGCTGTTTGTCTTGACATCGCTATTGCCTCCTTTACCCCGGTTTTCCCGCGACGGAGGGGACATTGCTCCGCCACGGGTCCGAAGCATTTCCACCCTCGGGCCGTCCGTATGGCCCAAAGCTCTTAAATTCTGCGGATTAAAATATGTTACGTTGCCTTTCTCTGTTGTAACTGGCACCATGATGCGACCTATGTCGTTCTCGAATGGTGGCCCCGCAATTATGTAGGTGCCGAGGAATTCGTGCTCTACCACCGTCCCAACAGGCCACGCCATTGACTTGTCCACCCTTCAGGTGTTAAACTTTGATTAGGTATTTTTCGCTTGGCCGCCACTGCAATGGCGGTTTTTCCTTTTTGTGCAATAACCTTGATGCTCAAGTTTATCTACATGCCTAGCCATGACTAGAGCAGTTGATCTGCCGTACCATTCCTGCAATCTCGTTAAGACGGTTTTTGCGCATGTAATGAGATCGGCACATTCATCCTCAACAGATTCCAAAACCATTCCCTGTTCTTCGTTAAACCTACTTCCCTTGGGCCTATTTCTAAGCAGTTTTTTCGCAATGCTCACCTTTTCAAGCACTTCCAAGGCTTCTTCCTCTAACTTGTCCAGAGCCACCAACGGATGATCGTCGGACTTGTCCAAGTACCTGGTTTGAAATAAATTCCCTTGGCATTCGGCACACCTTTCTTCGGAAAGCCTAGGACTTTGCAGGCTCTCAATGATGCCAGCTTCGATACTGCGAGGCATATTTCTTGTGCCGCTAATATATAAACTCATGGTGCTTGGTGCCACATTTACAGCCTTGGCAAGGCTTTTAAAGCTAACTCCGTAGTGTTCCGCTTCTTCGCGGACTATGGTAGCAAACAAAACCTCCCCCTCCTTTTCATCTTGCAAACTACACCCGCCTGTAAGTTTGCGGGCAAGAGTGCTAAACTTAACTTAACCCCAATCCTTCCCCCGCCCGGTTGGTCACCGGTACTAGCCGGGCATTTCCTCTTTCCAACCTTCCGGCAGTTCTTTGTTTTCATATCTGGTACCGATAACCGTAACCCATTTATCCGCCCTACTGTCTAGTCCGTAACAATCACCTTCTGGGCATTCAGCATAAAAGCCAACTGCTTTTCGTTCGTGTCTTTCAAAGTCAAGGTAAAAATCTTGATCACTGTCTAAAACGTCCTGATCTTGATACTCGCCATATTTAATTACTGCTTTGTTACTATGAAACAATTCAACTATGTCGCCCTCATAGATTTCCTTGCCGTTTTTGTCCAAGAGTGCAGTAAATTGCATGATATTATCTAACTTAATCCATTCGTCATGTTCATCACCAAAAGTATCTGTGTGCGGATAATTTGCGAAGCATACTAAATTTCCGTATTCATCACATCGAAAATCGTAATCGTAGTGCTCATCGATGGAATAAATCAACTTTTCTTCGTCTTTGTCCCACGCCCGAAATTTAATCTCTCTCGACACCTTTCCACCCCCCTCACTTCGTCAACTCACAAAGCATCCAGAAACTTATCACAAACACAACCAGCCCACCCATTGCCCAGGCCAGTGCCTCCTGCAATACCAGAAGAGGCTTACACTTTTCCATAGACCAGCTTTTGCCGCAAAGCCTAATGGCTTCATCGTTGATCTTTGTTTGCATGGCTCACCTCCCTGCTTGGTCTTTTTCCGCGGAGCATTGACCAGTATTCATTGCAGATACCGTTGTATTCATCCTCTGCCATGGTGCCTGCAAGAATTAGTGTTAGGGCAAGGAGGTAAGCGCTTGCCTCGGCGCGTTGCTCATCACCAAAACGAGATTCCTTTGCTTCTGCCCAACCAGTGGCAGAACGCATGATAAACCTGTCCAGTGACTCAAACTTGTACGCCTCGAAGGTTACGTCGGTATTCGGCAGTCTGTAGCTGGGTGTGATCTTTTCCATGGGGTGTCTCCTTTCTAGCCCAGGTACCTTCTTAGTCCCAATCTTTCCGCAAGGCCCTTAAGAGCCCTAAGCCCTTCGCTAACAATTTCATGGCTTTTATGATCACCCGCTGCATGATAATGCTCTACTGCTTTTTTGTATTCGTCGATAGCACCAACAATGATTTTGATTTCCCGCTTTGTCATTTGGTAGTGCCTCCTTTCTAGCCGACCGTTGTTATCTGTTCCTGAGTCCCTGCCCAAGACAATAACTCATGGGACCTAAACAGTATCCGCTTGCCAACCTTAAAATGTGGGATTTTGTTTTGTTTTACAAGTGCATATATCATCCATTCGGATATGCGGAGCAACTGTTTTGCTTCGTTGGCCGTAAGGACTGGAGGAACCTGAGTAATTATAAGTTGATCTGCTACCTGTGGAGTTGGTGGTTTTAGTGTCGGTATTTTTTTGCCACATTCCGGGCAAAACTTGGCCCCTTCTAAAACTTCTGTCCCGCATTTACACTGCAGATTACTCACCCCCTAGCTCTAAATCATTGATACATTTACATCGGTTGCATTTAATTGATATCTCCAAGGTTCCGTTAAGATTAAATCGCAAAAGCAACTTGCCACATTTCTCACAGCGAATTTCAGTTATATGCGCCACCTCCCTTGGCCTAGTCGGTGCCGGTTGGCCTTAGTGTTACTACATCTTTGAGCCTAGCTTTAATTTCTTCGTAAGAAAAACCAATCCTAAGCAATCCGGAAATGGCTACTTCGGCATTTTCCACTTCTGCAAGCTCTTGCTTTGTAAGCTTGTCCCGAAGCTGGTCATTGTTTTTGCAACAGCGCTCTAAGCGTAGCTCCTTTGTCGTTTTTCCGAGTGACATTTGATAAGCCATATCTGTAAAGTGACGGTACCTCCAATGTTTATTTGGGCTTTCTGGTATATGATCACGAATGGCATCTGTCATGGTTCTGCGACGAAGCTTGCCCAACTCCCTTTGAAGCGACCATTCCTTCTGCTGACGAGTTGATACTTCTTCTAGGTTGAGTAAATAGTTCCTGACCAACTTCGCCACCGGAGATTCGGTGAGCAACATTCCAATACGAAGAACTGCTCTTTTAGGTAAAATGGTTAATTTCCTAGTTTTGTTAGTGACACCATGTAACGAACAAAGCTTTTTTAAATGTTTTCCTTTAATGATCTCGATCCCATCTTCTGAAAATTCTTCCTTGTTTCTCGAAAGAATTTGTCTGATGGTAGCTTCTGGCACTTCATAATAGAACGCTACTTGTTGGATAGTTGACCTCATATCTTTTGTTAGATACGGCAGAGCCTTCACTTTATCCAGAACACTACACTGGCCAATAACCTGCTGGCGGGCTGTTTTACTCTCGACAAGGATTAAGTCTTTCATGTGGGCCTCCTAATTCTCAATCCCAGTTGCATCTACTACCACCTGCGGCCCTAATGGTCGTCCACATCCTTCACAAAAATAAGCTGGTAAATCACCGATAAAACCGCAGTGTTGGCAAGTGTATTTATTTTCCACTCCTTGCCTCCTTTTCTGGTGCCCGCCAATGATACACGGCTCCCCTTACAAACTCAATCACAAATCTTGCTTCTTCCCCGCTATGAGTTTTGTCGTGCAGTACCCCGATAATATCAGCACCTACTCTAACTAAGTCACCAACCCTAGCCAAGCTTGTAGGTTTTTGTGCTTGGATTTTTCTTATTTCACTGGTTGCTGCAATTTCTTCGGCCAGTTCAACTAGAATTTTTAGAGTTTCAATTTCGTAAGGAGTAATAGCGTTAGGAGAAGACAATCTACACACCTCCTTCCGTGCCAGTCAGCCTAAAATTAGATTTGCTTATATCCCCACTCTTAGTTTCTAAGAATGTATCTTCAAAAAAAATTTTGGGGTTTACGCTCAGCCCTTTTGTGCAAATTGCTTCAAACAAATCTGCAGCCATACGCTGACGCCCTAGCTCAATGCCATTTAACGTTTTAACCGAAATACCAACCTGATCGGCCACCCATGTTTGAGTAATGCCATGGTTGATCCGATAACTTCTAACTCTTTCATGAAGCTTCATAATGCCACCCCCTTCTTAAAAGCTAAGAACTTATTATAATAATAATTCTTAAATACTAAGATGTCAATGGTATTTTCTATTTTTTTAAGAACAAATTCTTTGTTTTAAAGAATAATGTTAGAATATAGCAGAGGTGGGTATAGTGAATCAAATTGTTGGTCACAGATTAAAAAAAGCGAGATTAAATAAGAATCTCTCTCAGATAGATGTTATGGAGCGCACCAATATTAACAATAAAACACTATCTGGGTATGAAAATGGCGTCAGCGAACCTGATTTTCAAACTCTAAAAGTATTAGCGGATCTTTACGAAGTAACTACCGATTACTTAATAGGAGTTACTAATAATCCAGAATCACTAAGGCATAGAAATACAATCGAGGAACAATGGCCCGAAGGAGTTAAAGTATTACGCCGAGCCCACAGCAAACTAACCCCAGAAAAGCGCAAAAAGATGCTGAGACTGATTGAAACATACATACTAGACGAAGAAGATGAGACCTAGAAGAGTAAGAAACAGTCGGGCGCGGGCGATTGCAAGGATGTTTTTAAAAGAAAAAGAATTAAAACATCCTCCAATTAATGTTATCAAACTAATTGAAAAGTACGGAAAAATAATATGGGACAAAGAGGCTGAAGAAGGATTTACAGTCTATCACGAACAAAAAAATAAATATTATGTTTTTATAAACCCAAGAGCTATTCAGGGTAGAAAGAATTGGACCCTGTGCCATGAATTAGCTCATATTGTTTTAGGACACTTCATTGATTTTGATATGGACAATCTTAGCCCTAGGGAAGAAAAGATACTTGACCGAGAATGTGACATTTTTGTTCGAGAATTTTTAATGCCCGAGGAGTGGGTTTTTAAGTATTGTAAAACCCCTCTTACCGTGCCGCTAATCGGAAAAATCAAGGACAAATTTGACGTCTCATGGCAGGCTATAACAAATAGGTTTTGTGAGCTAAATATATGTCAAAAAGTCGAAATAGATGAACTATTTAATGAATGGAATAGTCGCAGGGAAAAAGTGAGTATTTGCATTGATCACAGCATAGTGGAAATCCATTATCAAAAACCTATTTTTGCTAGTGAAATTAATTCTTGTTTATCACAAGGAGCAGGGGGGAAGATAACATTGACTAGACCAATTAAAATTCCAAATACTGATAGCAATAATAGGTACACAGAATGTCCTGTATGCGGAAATAGCATTTTTTCTTATGATGCAAGTTTTTGTAAGATTTGTGGACTACTTGCATAATGACTGCCTGAATTCTCCCTACGATCCAAGAGTAACTAGAGAAGAATGCGGCATGGCAAATACCGCAAATGCATTATTTTGCGAGCGATGTGGTTCAAAAACCATGCTTTATGAATTAATGGAAAATGCCGGATATGACGAGGAAACTATGAGGGAAACAGCTATTGCAAATGATTTAAGCGAAAAAGAACAGCCAGGGAAAGTTGAAAATGAAATACGTTTCGTTGAAGGTGATATCCCGTTTTAATGAAAACACTACATGGTAGTGGTTTTTGTATTTATGGGGTAATTTGACAAAAAGCGACATATGTAGTGTTGACATAAAGGGACGACATCGAAGAAAGTGTCATCCCTTTTTTAAGGAAGGCGGACAATAATTTAAAGAAGGTGCAAGGATGAATTTTAAAGAACAATTAGAACAACTATCGCAACAAGTTGCTGAACGGAAAAGTCACATAGTAAATGAAGAAATGACTAAACAGTCTTTGATTATACCTTTCATACAACTTCTTGGATATGACATTTTTAATCCATTAGAAGTTCGACCTGAATATTCTGCGGATTTTGCCAAAAAGAAAGGTGCTCGTGTTGATTATGCAATTTTTAATGAAAATGATGCTTCCATCTTTATCGAAGCTAAAACAGTAAACGAAAGCCTAGAAAAATATAATTCACAATTAGCTTATTACTTTAATGCCACTCATCAGTTAAAACTTGCGATCTTAACGAACGGAGTAGAGTATTACTTTTTTACCGATTTAAATGTTACAAACGTAATGGATGAAAGCCCTTTTCTCCGGTTCAACATTCTCTCTATAACCGATGAGTGCTTAAAAATTTTAGAGCAAATACGGAAACAAAACTTTAATACCAAACTAATATCTGCTCTAGCCGAAGAATTAGTTTATAAGAAAGATTTAGATGCTGCTATTTATCGGCTTCTAAAAGATCCAAACAATGATTTTATCCGTTTTGTTATAAAGGATGTTTTTCCTACTCGTATTACAGCGACAGTTATTGACAAATTTAGACCTATGGTAAAAAAATCAATCTTAGATTCCATAGAAGCGATTTACCATGAAAAAGATGAAGAAGCGTCAAAACAGATCAGCGATCCAAAAACGCCTGCTTCATTAACTAGAAACCGAAACAAGAAACCTACGGTTGCCCAGATTACTGATGAAGAAATTATTTCACCAGATTGTATAAAAACAGTCAAGTCTACAGAACCGGCGATTGATGAAGTCGCAGTAACAGTTGAAGAGCAAACCGCTGAACAATCTAGCATTGAACCAAGTGAAACAGATATGGAGATTTACCAGTGTGTTAAAAATATCCTGTCATTAGAAAAATTTGATACCGCTGAATTAGGATTCCATGCTACACCAGATTGCTTTAATATATATTATAACAATGCTACCGCTTCAATTTTGAAACTCTACTTTGCAGAGTCACCCGGTTATATAGTTATCCCACTTCCTATCGACGACATAGCTAAACGAATTGGAAACCTCTTGCGATACGAACAAGATTCAAATTCTAACTCCACAAAAATACACATTGATAATGTGCAGGATATATATAAATTGGCCAGATTAATTATTCAAAGAGTTAAGGCATTACAGGCCATCAACACGGGTATTTGATCGGTTTAGCACTCTCGGGGCCTTTTCTTCTTTGCAGAGGTAACTAGAATAAGAAAGAACGGCAGGTAGATAGCATGAATGACAAGGAAATTGCAGAATTCGTTCAAAAAGTTGAATTGCTAGTGGATGAAATTAACTCAAATTTGGATAATTTTTCTGGCGATAGCGAATTGCCGTTAGTGTCATGTCCTGGATGTGGCAAAGGAACCCGTAATTATTGGCGTGTCAGAAAAGTTTATTTGCATTGCGAACATTGTGACGAATATATTAGGGTTTCTTAACAGAATTATCAAGTCTTTGCTGTTGGTGGCTAGCAACACCGAAAAAGCAATTCTTTGCTTTAGTCGCACCCCGTGCGGGTGCGTGAATTGAAACAACAGTGTACTAGCTATGCACATAGTGCTATAATATCGGCAAAGGGAGTACCTCCAGAGTACCATCTTTATAACACGGAGGTGTCTTCTTTTGCATGGACGTATTGAGAAAAAAGGTAAAGACCACTACAGGATTGTTATTGACTTAGGGCCTAACCCCTCTGATGGCAAGCGTAAGCGCATTTACAAAACGGTAAAGATGAAGAAGCCAGATGCCGAGGCAGAAATGGCTAAGATGATTACAGAACTCCAAAAAGGCGCCTACGTTGAGCCAACAAAGATGACTTTAGAAAGCTTTCTCAGACATTGGCTGGAGGTGTATGCAAAAACAAATCTTAAGCCGCAAACCTACGATAGCTACAAAATGATTTGTGAGAAACACTTAATTCCGAACCTGGGTAAAATGCCGCTTAGTAAGTTGCATCAAACTCACCTTGAGCAATACCAAGTTAAAGCTATGGCTAGTGGCCGGTCAAACGGAAAGGGCGGCCTATCAGCCAGAACGGTACAATACCATCACCGCGTATTAGGTAAGGCCCTATCCTATGCGGTTAAAATGAAAATCCTACAATACAACATTACTAGAGACGTTAGTGCACCTAGGGCAAAGAAAAAGGAAATGCGTGCACTTACCGCAGAAGAGGTTCGACAGCTCTTAGTGACTGCCAAAGATCACAGGGATTATTCCATCGTCTTTACCGCAGTCCACACAGGCATGCGTCGCGGTGAAATAATAGGTCTTAAGTGGAAGGATATCGACTTTAAGAACAGCATTGCAAGGATCCAAAGATCACTTCAGGAAAGTGAAGAGGAAGGTATTATCCTTGGCTCAACCAAGAGCGAAGATGGCAGACCCGTACCTCTTCCTGAATGTCTTTGTGAACTTCTAAAAGAGTATAAAAAAACACAGGTTGTTAACCTATTTGACAAGGAGCGGTTGGTTTTTACTGATCCAGATGGGGATCCGGTGAACCCCAAAAATCTTAGTCACCGTATAGAAAATTTAGCAAAGAAAGCTGGCTTTCCTGGTATCAATCTCCACAGTCTTCGGCATACCTGGGCAACGCTGGCTCTGGAGTCCGGCATACACCCCAAAGTTGTTCAAGCCATCCTCGGCCACTCTAACATCAGTATTACGATGGATATTTACTCACACGTTCTTCCCGTTATGTTCATGGAGGCATCTAATATAGTTGCACAAAATATATCAGGTATCGATTTAAAACAGGACGAAAAAATTTCAGGCGGGCAATAAAAGCCCGCTTATTTTCTGACCATTTTGGTCTAGTTAGGTATATGTATTTTTAGTTTTGGCGACGATTTGGCGACGTTAACAGAAAAACACCCTCGTTTTTCAGAGGGTGTTTTTCGCGAAGCCTTGATTTATGGTGCCCGGAGCCGGGGTCGAACCGGCACGAGGGGTAAACCTCGCAGGATTTTAAGTCCTGTGCGTCTGCCTATTCCGCCACCCGGGCATGTTATTAAGCTTTTTTAGTATAACAATCTTGAGATCCTCTGTCAATACCTTGAGATATTATCTGGCGGAGCTGACGGGAGTCGAACCCGCGTTCTCCTGCGTGACAGGCAGGCATGTTAGGCCACTACACCACAGCTCCAAATTTAAAGTGGAGCGGAAGACGGGATTCGAACCCGCGACCCTCGCCTTGGCAAGGCGATGCTCTACCACTGAGCCACTTCCGCATGCAGGTCTTATCGACGAATATAAATATAGCACACGAAGTGTAGACAAGTCAATATCCAAGTTGCGGGTAATTTGCTAAACTAAATCCTATGTTTACCTAATGGAAATTATTTACTATTTTATCTATTAATTGGAAGGATTTTACATTTAATCGGAGAATTATTTAATAAAACATCATGGTGGGGGGTATTGTTCAGTGTTTCAAGAATATCGTCAAATTATCAATAGGGTTAAGGGTTTGGACAAGCCCTTATCTTCATTAACCCGAGCGGAAAGAAACGATGTCTTAAATCTTTCCATTCGTCAAGAAGAACTTGAAAAACAAATTGGTAAACATATTCAAGAGAGTTTCAAAGAGTTACAGGATGGCTTAGAGGTCGTAGCCGAATGGGTGCGTTTAATGAAAGAAGACGCCATCAAGGCACTGGGTATTGGCGGAACCCCTGAAGAAGTGTTAGCCTTGGAAGAAACTCTGGCCCAGGCTTCTTCACTGAATATGCAAATCTCCGGTTTAACTTTGGCCAATTTTTCCGCCCCGGAAAAAACTGAGTCCATTGAAAAAACCGGAGCCGAAGAGCCTGTAAAGGCTCCAATTAGCCTTATTAAAGCCAAAACCCCGAAAAACAGGCTCACCCTACCGGTAATTAATTCCACCATTGATATGGTCGAAAATGTCGAAGAACAAAAAATTGTTACAAAGGTTTTGGAAGAGATCACCGAATCCGTTGTTGCTGCGGCACCTACCATACAGTTAGCAGACGTATTTAATCAACCAAGAATTACCACACATAAAAGCAGACCACCTAAAAGAAAAAAACGTTAATAATCAACGATTACCTTTCAGGAAAGGAGGAATCATTTGCCCTACGGGCGATTAAAATGCTGTCATCCTTCACTGACGCTCAGGATGACATTCAATTTTCACTCTTTGATGGTGCCGTTAACGGCATGGAAGCCTATACTGCCATCGTTAAAAATTATTCCTTTGATCACACAAAAAAGCCATCTACTTGGTAGATGGCTTTAATTATTCATTGGAGGCGGCACCCAGGTTCGAACTGGGGGATAAAGGATTTGCAGTCCTCTGCCTTACCACTTGGCTATGCCGCCAGCTTATAAATAAATGGAGCGGAAGACGGGATTCGAACCCGCGACCCTCGCCTTGGCAAGGCGATGCTCTACCACTGAGCCACTTCCGCATAAATGGTGCCTCGAGCCGGAATCGAACCAGCGACACGCGGATTTTCAGTCCGCTGCTCTACCAACTGAGCTATCGAGGCACTGCTGACGCTTATAAAATATATCATACTATGACATGTTTCGCAATAGTTTTTACCAATTTTTTTAAGAATTATAGCCCAGTGCTACCAAAGCCACCCTTTCCCCTCTCGGTATCGCCTAATTCTTCGCATTCAATAATCTCAATGTCGGGAAGGGCATGGATAATGGCTTGGGCGATGCGGTCCCCTGCTTTGAAAGATACCTCATAATGTCCTGCGTTATGAAGCAGCACAATTACCTCCCCACGATAGTCAGAATCCACCACACCTACAGCATTGCTTAGGGTGATGCCATATTTCTTGGCATTTCCACTGCGGGGATAAACCAACATGGCATAGGCCGGGGGCAATTCAAAGGCCAGACCCGTTCTCACAGATTTATGTTCTCCAGGGCAGATGGTAAAATCCTCTATTGAGTGTAGGTCGAAACCAGCACTTTCAGGCGTAGCACGCCTAGGCATTTCCGCATTTTCATGCAACTTTTTAATTTTAACAATGCAATTTTTAAAGCTAAATAAGCTACATTGTCTGAATGGGTACAAAGCTTCATCCCTCGGTATTTTAATTTCTTGCTTTTCGCATTTATAGTCTCCCCGAATAATCTCCACTCCATAGCGGCATCTTTTGCAAGTTTCTAACATATATAAACACCCCTAAGAACAGGATTTGTGATATTTGTCACTTCGACATTCCATATGAACTTTCCCTTCTATTTGGAAAAACTTTTTGTCATTTATTTGACAACTCCCTTGAATTACGCACAATTATATCGACTGCGTAATAATATATAAGTATATTAGTATTACCCCTTTGATATTTCAAAACAAGGAAGGAGGAAATTCGTTGAAAAATATTGTGCTATTAAAACGCATTCGCAAGCAGGCCATAACTTGGATTGTTTTGCCGGCAGTAATTGGTATTGGTTGGGTCTTTCCACCCGTTGGTTTCCTTTTATTATTATGCATGGTTGGTGCAGTGGGTCTGTCTTTCTTTAGTGGCCGCTCTTGGTGCGATTGGATGTGTCCACGAGGTGCCTTCTACGACGTGTTCTTTCAAAAATTCAATCAGGGAAAACCCGTTCCGACATGGTTACGTTCAAACAAACTGCGTACTTTCATGGTAGGTTTAATATTCACCGTTCTGGGAACCCAGCTTTATTTTGCTTGGGGGGATTTACATGGTATGGGTATGGCCTTTGTTCGCCTACTAACCATAACCACTACTGTCGGCATAATATTGGGCCTAACCGTACACGCCAGGGGCTGGTGCCATATTTGCCCGATGGGTACATTGGCTAGTTGGTTCGGAAAGGGTAAGAAACCGTTATTTATTAATCGGGAAAAATGCAGCGACTGTGGTTTATGCACCAAAGCCTGCCCAATGGGCTTAGTCCCGAATATAGCTGAAAATGGTCGACTGACTGATCCAGATTGCATTAAGTGCGGCAGCTGTGTAGTTGCCTGCAATCGTAAGGTATTAAGCTTTGATCAGCCAATCAAGGAAGTTAAAAGGCCCGCTTAAGTAATAAAAAGGGTCGTGTCATTATAAGCATAAAAGTCCTTGGACACAAAAAACTCCTGAGTTATAACTCAGGAGTTTTCACTGGAGGCGGCACCCAGATTCGAACTGGGGGATAAAGGATTTGCAGTCCTCTGCCTTACCACTTGGCTATGCCGCCAGCTTATAAATAAGTGGAGCGGAAGACGGGATTCGAACCCGCGACCCTCGCCTTGGCAAGGCGATGCTCTACCACTGAGCCACTTCCGCATAGATGGTGCCTCGAGCCGGAATCGAACCAGCGACACGCGGATTTTCAGTCCGCTGCTCTACCAACTGAGCTATCGAGGCATTTATGTGGCGGAGCTGACGGGAGTCGAACCCGCGTTCTCCTGCGTGACAGGCAGGCATGTTAGGCCACTACACCACAGCTCCAAAGTCATTTAGCTCACGCTCACTGACATTGATTAGTATACAAAAACTACCCCCAGAAGTCAAATGTTATTTTTCTTACCCTATACTTTTATTTTAGATCTTCCAAAAGCCAAGATAGCTTCCCGTACCAGCTTAGCTCCTAGCAACGCTGTTTTCTCAGAATGATCATAGACCGGACTAATTTCCACCAAGTCCATGCCAACCACCTTTAATTCCTTCATTAAATAAATGGCTTCCAAAATTTCTGTTGAAGTACAGCCACCTGGCTCTGCCGTACCCGTTCCTGGTGCATAGGCTGGATCAACCACATCAATATCCAGTGATAGGTACACCGGATGTCCTAACAGCTCCGGTAACACTTGCTGCAATGGCTCCAGTACCTTTGCCGGAAACATCCGGGTATGTCCCCTGGCATAGTCAAATTCTTCCTTGGTGCCGGAGCGAATACCAAATTGGTAGATATTCTGCCCCCCCACTAAATCAACCGCCCGCCGCATAACGGAAGCATGGGAAAGGGTCTGTCCCATGTAATCCTGACGCAAATCTGCATGGGCATCAAAATGAAGAATCTTCAAACCAGGGTACTTTTTAACCACTTCCATAATTACCGGCAGGCTGATCAAATGCTCACCGCCAAGCACCAAAGGAAATTTGTTATCAGCAATAATCTTGGCCACAACTTTGCCAATCCGCTCCAGGCTTTCCAATACATGCCCAAAGGGCAGGGCAATATCACCGGCATCAAAATAGGCATAATCAGCCAGGTCAAGATCAAGCATCACGCTGTATTCTTCTAGCCCAACAGAAACCTGCCTAATGGCCCGGGGCCCCTGGCGTGTCCCCGGGCGAAAGCTGACAGTAAAATCCATTGGTGCCCCCACCAGAACTACGTTAGAATTCTCGTAGTCCTGGGTGGCACCCATAAATCCAGTGCATTGATCGAGTAGATCAAACATTGGTAATCCCCCGTTATTTATTGATTAATTCTTGGACAAAGTTAGGCAAAGCAAAGGCTGCCTGATGGATATCATGGTTGTAGTAACGTGTTTTATAGCTGGGTTTTGTACTAAAATCCACCGCCTTGGGATCATATTTTTTAGATCCCATGGTGAAGGTCCAGCTACCACTGGGGTAGGTGGGTACGTGGGCCAGGTAAACATTCGTAATGGGGTACAGGGAACGAATATCTTTATTTACCTTGGGAATTAAATCCTTATTATAATAGGGAGACTCGGTTTGTGCTACAAAGATACCATCTTCCTTTAGGGCCTCATAACAATCTTTATAGAAGTTTCCTTCAAACAAACCTACGGCAGGTCCAATGGGATCGGTGGAATCCACAATAATGATATCAAATTCATTTTTGTGATCCCTTACATATTGAATGCCATCCACACAATGCACTTCAACCTTTGGATCATCCAAGGCACCTGCAATTTCAGGCAAATATTCTTTGGATACTTCCACCACCCGCCGGTCTATCTCTACCAATATCGCCTTTTCGACACTGGGATGTTTAATGATTTCACGGATAGCACCACCGTCACCGCCTCCGATGACCAGTACTTTCCTAGGGTTTGCATGGGTATTTAAAGCCACATGGCTAATCATTTCATGATATACGAATTCGTCATTAATGCTTGTCATAATAATATTGTCCAACCAGAGCATGCGGCCTAAAAGTGGCGTATCAACAACTGCAAGGTGCTGAAATTCTGTTTGCTCTTCGTGTAACACCTTGCTTACCTCAATACCTAAAGCCAGTCCGGGAACAATCCCTCTCTCTGTATACCATAATTCCATTTCTTCACAGACCTCCTTAATACTAATACCAAAGGGGAACTGCTGCTAGGGCACAACCAATTTTATCAACCTGATGTTCTGCGGAAGCAATCTTAATTGTCTTTAGTTCCAAACCACGGGTTTCAAATGCCTCTTGTAACATGCTATTGATACTTCTTTCAGCCTCTTCTTTACTACATTTCCCCGAGAACTCCATGATAACTCCAAAGGAGTCGCTGGAGTTAATACCCACTCCCACACAGGCGGCAATGGTATCACCAGGGATATCACTGACGATGTAGCCATAGGCTGTTGGAACTAGAGAACCTGGGGTCAATACCAAGCCGGGGTCTTCTTCACATCCCGGAGGTAGAATGCTAGATACTCTTAAGAGGTTAACATTTCCGATACGTGCTTTAAGCAATGCATTGTCAAATGCGGTAAGCTTGCTTTTTCCCTCGGAAGAAGCTGCTGTAACAAAATATTTCTTAGGAGTTTGTAGCATCCTTCGTTCCCCTTTCATTATTATTGCTTTTCCATCATTCTCCCTAACAACAAAACATATTATACCAAAGAGCAGTTAAAAATAAACTATTTTTTGTAATTGACCAATTTAATATTTGTAGCCCTTGAATTTATGATAGTTTTTTTATATTGTCTCTTAATTTTTGTTTTTTGCTAATCTATGCCTTAGATCGTGACAACAAATGAAGCAAAGTATACAAATTTCAAATATTAAATGGTAGAAATGGTACAACAAAGGAGGATGTATAGGCAAGGGAAAAATCATGGCCTGAACAAATAGAAAAAATAATCAACCCCTCTATTTTAGAAAATCATTGACATCCTAAAATCATCGGCGTATAATGTGCCTCAAACCAAATATCAAAACCTTTGATTGAGAAGAGTACCTTACTTCAAGCATACTCAAAGAGAGCCGCCGGTGGTGAGAGCGCGGCAGTATCGAAATAGGGGAATGGACTCATGAGGGCGGCAAGAAAGTGATGAACGAGTAATGGCCGACGGAATCTTCATCCGTTATCAAGGAAGCATGCATGTTGGTGCATGGAGCAAGTGGGCGAATTTTCGCCAATTTGGGTGGTATCGCAGAAGCAAGCTATACGCTTTTGTCCCTTACAAGGGGACAAAGGCGTTTTTTTATTGCAGGGAGGGATATGATTGGGACTGATACGATGGCGGGGATGCTTCGTATGAATCATCACCCCATAAATATTCTGAAAGGATGAACAACCATGATCGCAAATATATTGAACAAGCTGACAAATCAAATCGAACTGACAAATGAGGAAATTTCCGGGCTTATCCGGGCAATCAACGAGGATAAAATCAGCCCGGTGCAGATTGCCGGCTTCCAGGTGGCCTTGATGATGAAGGGCCCCACATTGGCAGAAATATCAGCGATTGCGCAAGCCATGCGTGACAACTGCATACAGCTTTCCCCCAATGTACCCGGTGATCTCATGGACACATGTGGCACAGGCGGCGGTCTTTCCACATTCAATATATCCACCGCCGTAGCCATCGTAGCCGCTTCAGCGGGCATCACGGTGGCCAAGCACGGCAGCCGCTCTATTTCCAGTCTTTCAGGCAGCGCGGATGTACTGGAAGCACTGGATGTGGCAATAGACCTTGATCCCGCAGACGCTTCCAAGATGATGGAAGACATCGGTATCGCCTTTTTGTACGCGCCTCTATTCCATCCTGTGATGGGTAAAGTTCTCCCACCCGAAACAGAGCTTGGCATCAAAACGATCTTCTACACGATTATTGGCCCGCTCATCAATCCGGCGGGAGCGAATCTGCATCTCATGGGAGTATATAAGCCGGAACTGCTAGAAACAGTCAGCCAGGTGGCCCGTAGCTTGGGTTATCGGCACGGGCTATTTGTGCACGGCACCGATGGTTTGGATGAAATTTCTCTGCTGGGCCCCACGCTTGTACATGAACTCAAGGACGGCAAACTATCTCGTTATGAAATCACACCCGAGCAATTTGGCCTGACCCGTTGTACCCTTTCTGATATTGCAACCGGCACCCCCGCAGAAAATGCAAACACCATCCGACAGGTATTCTCCGGCATCGACAAAGGACCGCGCCGTGATTCCGTTCTTTTGAATGCAGCAGGCGCGCTTTATGTCGGCGGACTTGCCGAGAATATTGCCGAAGGCTTGGCCATGGCCGCTGATCTGATTGATAGCGGCAAGGCGCAGGAAAAACTGCGCCAATTGTCCGAAGCTTCCAACCGTTACGCCAGACACAAACAAGAAAGGGAACGGCCATGAGGTTTACCAGCGCCTTAGAAAAAAGAAGGCAAGCGGGTCTTTTGCCCGTCATCCCCGACCTGAAGCGAAGATCTCCCAAGGAAGGAGATCTGTTCGCGGGCAGAGAGATTCACGAGCTTGCCGAAGCCCTGCAGAACGCGGGCGCGCCTGTGCTGTCGGTTGTCACAGAATCGCAGCACTTTGGAGGCTCGTTGGAGCTGCTGAAGCAGGCCGTGGCCACCGGACTGCCTGTTTTACGCAAGGATTTCATCCAAACGGCAAGGGATATCGAGGAAACAGCGCAGGCTGGAGCCGCAGCGGCATTGCTTATCGTGTCAATGCTTGATGAGAAAACCCTTGTCAGTCTGCTGGAAAAGTGCAAAGCCTGTGGGCTGGATGCCTTGGTGGAGGTTCACACTGCGGCAGAGCTGGGGATTGTCAACCTGCTAGGCCCAAAGCTGGTGGGAATCAACAACCGGGATATTTTACGCCTGGAAAAAGACAATGGCACAGTTGAAAACACAAGTATGCTGGCGGCCCTTGTCAAACAGCCTGCTTTGGTTGTGAGCGAAAGTGCCATCCATGACCAGGAGGATGCACGCCTGGCCCTACAAGCCGGGGCCGATGCCATTTTAGTGGGTACCGCTCTTTTGCAAGCAACAGACCTCGGCGCCAAGTACAGTCAATTGCAGGTGTCTATACCATGATGCCGGTTAAGATTTGTGGGATGACAAATGAAGAAGATATCTTCATTTGTTCGCAGCTTGGGGTTCATGCTTTGGGCCTTGTGGTGGAATATCCCGTGTCCGTTCCCTGGAACCTGACCGTTCACCGCGCTGCGTCCCTGTGTTGTGCCATTCCCTCCACCGTAACAGCCTGTATGGTCACAGGCGGCAAACCAGATGATATTATTGCCAGGGCAAAGCGGGTGAGGCCCCAACTGGTGCAATTGCATTTTGAAGAAACACTGGAAGAAATCGCCTACATTGCCAAATCACTTGCGGCTGAGCAAATCCGTGTGGTGAAAGCCCTTCGCGTAGGGCCTAGTGGGCGGTTGCTGTTTGAGATTGAAGACCCGACCGAAGCGGTGCGCTTGATTGCTCAAGCTGGCGTGGCCGCATTGTTGGTCGATTCCGGTACAGCAGAAAGGCCCGGCGGCAGCGGTATTGTTGTAAACCTGAAAACCTATCGTGCTGTTGCTGCAGCAAGCAACCTGCCAGTGGTGCTGGCGGGAGGTCTGACCGCCCAAAACCTGCATGCAACGGTTCCCGCTGATCTGCCACCCAGCGCAGTGGATGTGCTGAGTGGAGTGGAAGGCGAGCCGGGTCGGAAAGAAAAAGAAAAGGTGCGCGCATTTCTGCACGCGGCAAAATCACTGCCGAAAAGGAGTGGAAAATGATGGATCAATCCATGAAAAAAGGTCGCTACGGCACACATGGTGGACAGTATGTGCCTGAGACGCTGATGAACGAACTGCTGCAGCTGGAACAGGCTTATGCTCAAGCAATGGAAGCTGCTGACTTCAGACGGGAATTGAACGCCCTGTTATCCGAATACGCCGGAAGGCCTTCTCTTTTGTACCACGCTAAAAAGATGACTCAGGATTTGGGCGGCCCTCAAATTTACCTGAAGCGGGAGGATTTAAACCATACGGGTTCCCACAAAATCAACAACGTGCTGGGACAAGTACTTTTGGCAAAGCGCATGGGCAAAAACCGGGTGATTGCAGAAACGGGAGCAGGTCAGCATGGCGTAGCGACCGCAACGGCGGCAGCGCTCCTTGGGCTTGAGTGTGCCATCTTCATGGGAAAGGAAGATGTGGAACGCCAACTGCTGAATGTTTACCGCATGGAACTGCTGGGCGCAACCGTAACGCCAGTCACAACCGGAACCATGACACTGAAGGATGCTGTAAACGAAACCATGCGGGAGTGGACCCGTCGTGTGGACGATACCCTGTATGTGCTGGGGTCGGTGATGGGACCCCACCCATTCCCCATGATGGTGCGGGATTTCCAAAGCGTCATTGGCAGAGAAGCACGCGCACAGATACTGGTGGAAACCGGACGGCTCCCCACCGCTGTGATGGCTTGTGTGGGTGGTGGCAGCAACGCAATGGGCCTGTTTTATTCCTTCCTGCAGGATGAAACAGTGCGACTGATTGGCTGCGAAGCGGCGGGTCAGGGCGTTGAGACGGACCGACATGCCGCCACGATCGCGAAGGGCAGCATGGGGATTTTCCACGGCATGAAGTCATATTTCTGCCAGGACGAGTTTGGGCAGATCGCTCCGGTTTATTCTATCTCGGCGGGATTGGATTACCCAGGCATCGGTCCGGAGCATGCTCACCTGTACGACATCGGCCGCGCGGAATATCGGCCCGTCACCGATGAAGAGGCTGTCCACGCCTTTGAATACCTGGCAAGAACCGAGGGTATTATTTGCGCCATAGAAAGTGCCCATGCCGTGGCTCAGCTGATAAAAATGGCAAAAGAATTCACGCCGCAGGACAGTGTTGTTGTCTGCCTGTCGGGCCGAGGTGATAAAGACGTGGCGGCGATCGCCCGGTATAGAGGGAGGGCTATCAATGAATAGAATCACCAAGGCATTCGGAGCTGGGCGGCCATTTATCGGTTTTATCATTGGGGGTGATCCATCGGTGGAAAAAACAGAAGAATTCATTCTGGATATGATTGAGGGTGGCGCCGATATCGTTGAGATCGGTATCCCCTTTTCAGATCCCATTGCGGAAGGTCCCACCATCCAAGCGGCCAGCCTGCGCGCGCTTCAAAACGGGACCAATGTTGACAAATTATTTGATATGGTAGCCTCCCTGCGTCTCAAAACCCAAATACCGCTTTTGTTTATGACCTATCTGAATCCGGTGTTTCATTATGGGTATGAGCGTTTCTTTGCCCGCTGCCAAGCCTGTGGCTTGGACGGTATCATCATCCCAGACTTACCTTATGAAGAGCGGCAGGACGTGGAGGATATTTCAAACCGCTATGGCATCGCGCTTATTTCCATGGTTGCCCCGACGTCCAAAGACAGAATCAGTCAAATTGTACAGCATGCGCAGGGCTTTATCTACACTGTTTCTTCCATGGGGGTCACAGGCGTGCGCAGCAATCTGGACGACACGATCGCCCAATTGGTTCAAAGCATCAAAAAAAAGACCCCCGTACCAGTGGCCGTAGGCTTTGGAATCAGCACCCCTGAGCAAGCGCGTGCGGTTGTCCAATATGCTGATGGCGTGATTGTGGGCAGCGCACTGGTCAATATCATCGCCTCTCACAAGGAAGAGGCCGGGCTGTTTTTACGGGAATATGTGCAAAAGATGAAAGCGGCTATGGTCGTGCAAGAATAAACCAACCGGATTCTTGCTATCTTATGGTGAGTGGATAGGATAATCTTTCAACTATACATGAAAAAATGACTGGTGTTCGTTTTTTTTCAAAGCAATAAATTATATACAGGCCCTATTATATTTTCTAGGCATGAGTTTTGTTCCCCCCGGGCATGCTATTTTGGAAAGGCAAATAATTTTCAAAGGGGGCAGACTGTATGAAGACAATTACCGGATTTTTCTCCTCCAAGGATCAAGCAGAAAGAGCCATCAAGGAATTGCGCCGCAATGGCTATGATAAGGAAATTTCGATGGTGGCCAAGGATGATGAAAAGATGCAGGAAGGACCCAGAACCTCCAACTTTACCGGTGGAGATGGTGTCGCGGATGGCGCAGTTGGTGGTGCTACCATAGGTGGTCTAGCTGGTTTAGCCTTGGGCGTCGGTGCCTTAGCTATTCCTGGTTTTGGTCCTTTGGTCGCTGCGGGCCCAATTGCCGCCATTTTATCCGGTGCTGCCACAGGTGGTATTGCCGGTGGATTGGCCGACTATGGCATTCCTGCTGAAAAGGGTCGGGAATATGAAAACCGTATCCGCGAAGGCAAAATGTTGGTGACCGTTAAATCTGCTGATGGCACAGCCGAAAAAGCTGCCGAGGCTTTAAGAAATGCCGGTGCTGAAAACGTAGAAATCCATTAAACCAAGCACAGGGAGTGTCGCACTACTTTTTAGTAGCAGTGGCACTCTCCTTTTTTAGCCGTCAGCTTCCGCTTCAGCGCTCAAAAACCATTCCTGACACCACAGACAGTTACGTATTACCTACATAAAAAGTCCAAGCCCCACGGCTCGTGGCCCTAAGCACTTCCTACGGCTATCTTGCTGATAGCTGACGGCTATTCAGTTATTCTCTTCCAATCTACTTCTTATATCCCTAGCTGCATCCGAATCCAAGGGCTTTTCTGTTGCATCCGTCGACCCGTCAAATAAATGCCGCTTCATGCTAAATTCTGAGGTTACACTATCAATTTGAATGGAATCTACCGCAATTAAACGATTTTCTTTCCCATCATGATAATAATTTAGCAGCATCACGGAATAGGGTCTTTTCTCTACTTCCTGCAGCGCACCTAAACCGGAGGCACCGGAGGTCCCGGCATTGATCAGAACACTATGCCCCACCTTTTCCACGTTAAACTGGTGATTATGCCCAAATAACAGCACGGGTGCCAATCCAGCCAGGGGGCGGGCCACATAGGGACTGTGCACAGCTATGATATCCACGGGTTTATCCTGTTTAGCCAGGGAATATTTAATTTGTTTAACGAATTGTTCTTCCTCTTCCGGGGCAACCGATTTAATCTGATTGGTACGGGAGGCAGGATCATGAAAACCGACGATTCTAAAACCCTTTATCTCAACGGGTTTCCCGAGAACCATGACGTTTCCCTTTAACTCTTTCATTTTACTAATAATGCTGGGGGAGTCATGATTACCTGCCAGGAAGAGATAGGGTACGGGTAAGCTTTTAATACGTTCCAGCAACAACCCTTCCAGGGGGGTGCCAAAATCGCTAATATCCCCCGTATCAATGATAAAATCAACCTGAAACAATTCCGCCATTCTTCGGACCACTTCTATACCCGCAGGATTATTATGAAGATCCGATACATGGAGGATTTTGGTCGTATGGGTGTCCGTGGCAAGGGGCTGAAGGTTATCCACTTGTTCATAAAGCTGATAAAAGTTTTCAGCCACCAATTGAAGTTTATTACTTAGGGTATCGATTTTGGTAATGGCTTCTTCGGCAATTCCGATCATCCAGGGGGCCGCCTTTAATGCTCCTTCATACTCAGGGTTTGAGAACCGATTAACATCAAAACTTTTATACGTGGCAAAAAGCAAAAGACCGACTATACCCACCGCCACAAGGCTTCCCAATAGATATTCGGTTATCTTTCGGGAACGTAATAAAAAAGCTCCCAATAACCCAGCCACTCCGGCCAGGGCAATTAATTTCCCTACATATCTTCTTGCTTCCTTTTTTAAATCATTCTCCAGCCTTAGGGAAATTTCTCTTTGGTCAACATTATTTTGTACGAGGCTTTGAATTTTTTCTAAATCGAGACCAGTTAAATGCACCGTCATCTTTAAAGGAGTGTTGTGTGTGTAAGCCCTCACCAACCCCAAAGGCGGTACCTCCAGTTGGGTGGTCCCTTGATAGGCCAAGGTGGTGCGCACATTAAACTCAAGGCCTTCAAAATCAAAGGAATGGCTGCCAAAAGTATGAACTGCCAACAAGGACAGAAAAATTGCTATAGCAATTATCAATACATGCCTGTTTATTTTGATTTTCATAATTACATTCTCTGTACTTTGAGCACTCTTTATGTAAGGTGTCAAAAGAACCGTCACCATGACATCCGCCCTTGACATTGCTTGCTTATTTTCTAAGTTGTTCAAATATACTTTTATAAACCAATGCATCCTCCGCCTGGGTCCCGGCTGATTCACAAATTATTACTGGTTCCATCTGGCGTTCTACCATTAATTCCGCCAGAGGTGTAAAGTCCGGACCATACAGATGACTTTCCTGCAGGGTCCAGTGTTTCTTTTCGCCGGCCTTGGTAAACTCAATCGTACTAAAATGCATATGCAGGCGATTAACCACTTCTTGGCCCAGAGTCTGTTCAATCCGATCTAATACCCTGGCATAGTCTTCTTTGGTTTTTAAATTTCCCTGGCTAATGGCATTTAGATGTCCAAAATCAACACAAGGTATCACTTGCTCTCCCAACGTACATAATTCTAGAACTTCCTCTAGGGAGCCCATCTGATTAATTTTACCCATTGTTTCCGGAGCCAAAAAAATATTTTGTAAACCCTCTGCGGCAACCTCCTGTAAAATCTCTTTAAATAAAACCTTAGCACGGTCAAAAGTAACCAATCTGTCACTCCCTGGGCCACCCCCGGGATGAAATACGACAGTTTGTGCTCCCATCCATTTGGCTACCCGTAATGAATCCAATAGGTATCCCTTGGTTTTTATCTTTTTCTCAGGTTCTTCTGTACTCAAATTGATGTAATAGGGAGCATGGATCGAGAGGGTTATCCCAAACTGGCGTGCCCTTTCCCCCAATTCCCTGGCCATTGGTTCTTTGATTTTGACACCCCGGCTACACTGATACTCATAGGCATTTAAACCTTGCCTTGACAACCATGCTGGCATATCCAAGGAACTTTTATACCCTTGGGAATAAAAAGCATCCGGTGCTCCTGCAGAGCCAAATTTAACAGTCATTTTTTCTCTCCTTTACCTGGTCAACGATTTATTCTATCTATTTTGGAAGGATTTTACATATATGGAAGTGAATATACATATTAAAACCTTTAATGGGGGTTAAAAATGAGAAATAAACTATACCAGTTAGTCTTTTTATTTCTATTTTTGGGGTTCCTTTCGGCTATGATGGGCTACGATAGAGATAATTTTCCTGTGCTATCCAAAACACAAATTCCCCAAGAAATGGATCTCACCTATGCGATGGCAGAGCCGTTGAAAACGCTAGATCCAGCTGAAGCCAATAATATGTCGGAAGCAAGGGTTTTGTCAAATATTTTTGAGGGCCTCGTCCGCTATCGGTCAGGCAGCAGCGAAATCGAGCCTTGCCTAGCCACCGATTGGGAGATATCCAAAGATGGCTGTAATTGGATTTTCCATTTAAGAAAAAATATTAGCTTTCATGACGGCACACCCTTTAATGCCGAGGCAGTAAAAATTAATATCGAAAGACAACTACCACCCCAAAAAAAGGATACCATGTCCTATGGCAGTTTTACCTTTGGCATCGTTAAGGCAGTGGATGTCATTGATGAATACACCATAAAATTTACTTTAAAGACCCCTTACTCACCCTTTTTAAGAAACCTTGCCATGCCCTGGTCCGCACCAATTGTTAGTCCACAATCCCTTAGGGCAGCCACGAAGGGTAATCAGGCAAACTATGCAGGTACAGGCCCCTTTTTCCTAGCAGACTGGCGAGATGGTGCACCGGTCCTCTTGGCCTATGAAAAATACTGGGGTCAAAAGCCCTTAATCAAATCCATCGCCTTTCTTCCCCAGTCTCCCCAGCAAAGGGCCACTGCCCTTGATAAAGGAATTGTGCAGCTAGTCGATTTATCGGATTTACCCCCGGCAGATATTAAGTCAGAAAGAATGGTTATTACCACTCAAACAGCACCTTCCATCAGTTATCTTGGGATGTACAACAATCGTCCCCCCTTTAACAACGACAAGGTGCGGCGAGCCCTTTGCATGTCCATCGATACAAAGGATTTGAGCATGCAAATGTTTGGACATCAAGCTTTGGCTGCTAATAGTATTCTGCCACCGTTAATTGCAGGCCATCATGAAAATTTAAAACCCTATTATGGCGGTTCTGAAAAAGCAAAGGAACTACTAAAACAATATGGTTACCCAAATGGACTGGACATCACACTCATCACTTATAATACACCCCGCCCCTATAATCTACTGGGGGGAGCTGAATTGGCTAATATTATTAAAAAACAACTGGCACCTGCTGGTATTCGTGTGATCATAAAGGTTTATCCATGGCATGAATTTAAATCGGCCCTGCATAAACAACAGGGTGATGCCTTTTTATTCGGTTGGGTCAGTGACAATTTGGACCCAGATAATTTTCTTTATACCCTGCTGTCTGCCAATGAAACTGCCAAAACAAACCTTACCTATTATAAAAACAGTGAGGTAGACCGTTTAATCAGTGCCGCTCAAAAAGAACAAGATGAGAAAACGCGGATTCGGTTATACTACCACGCCCAACAGATCATGCTTCAGGATACGCCTATGGTCTTTTTGAATTATGGTCAAGAAAAAATTGCTATTGCTAAAAATGTAAAGGATGTAGAAATCACAAGCTTCGGTATTCCCCTTTTTGCCAAGGCCTACATTCAAAAATAATCTGGGCAGACAAATGCCAGGCCACAAACTGCGAAGTTTATCAAAGAAAATAAATAAAAAATGAATAGATTTTCAATTTTGGAAAAAGATATGACTAGTAAGTTCCAAAATTTATTAGGGGAGGTCATTCCATGCAAGCTATGCAACAACTGCAAGATCGCGTCAATCATCTGCGGAATGATATCAGTCAAATTCAACAAATGTGTAACCAAATGCAACAGACGGAACAACAAAATGCTCAACAACTGCAACAACTCTCAAGCCATGAGTCCACTACCGCACAGCAATTGCAACGCCTCAGTCAGACATTGCAACATATGAATCAGGACTTAGCTCAAATTAGCAGTGCATCTCAACAATTACCCCAGCAGAACCAGCAGTATAACATTAATCCTTACGGACAAGGCCAACCATATGGAAGTTTCATAAGTTCTACTGTAGATCCCCAGGCCTTAAACTCTGTGAGCAACCTTGGGCAATATACCAGTTTTCAAAGCAATCAAAACCAACCCTTTGCTCAATATAACCAAAACAGTTCACAGCAATTTGGCCAGCAGGCTAATCCATCCCAGTCAAGCCGCCCATTTGCCCAATATAACCAGTACGGCCAGCAACAAGGGCAGCAATATGGTAGCTTTGGTCAAGGACAACAGTTGAGTCAAAATAATCAACAGAGCCAACCCTATGCCCAATACAACCAGTACAGTCAACAACAACAGGAGCAAAACTTTCAAAATCTAGGTACCTATGGTCAGAGTACCAGTCAAGCAAATTACCTTAGTGGCCAACTTGGATCATTTAGCAGCCCCCAATTGGGACAACTTTACAATCAATACAATCAATAATCAAGCCTTAATAGGGAGTGTCGGAACTACTTTTTTAGTAGTAAGCGACACTCCCTTTTTATTTCACCTACATAACGAATGTACTATTAATAATGTATGAACATCAATTTTTTTACAAACAAAGGTTTAATTAGACATTTTATCCCCCTTACAAAAGCAACCAATGAGAAGTATAATGAATATACAATTTATGGTATTATTTGCAGGAGGTGTAAATTATGGCAAAGACTTTAAAAGAGGGTGCTGCATATAATCAGCGTGACATAGTGGACATACTTGCAGAATTTTCCGGGTTCAAAGACAGGGTAGAAAAGAAATTTAAAGATGTAGCAAAGGAACTAGACGGCAAAGCAAACGAGCATGAACTCTGGGTAGGAGTATACATGATTGCCAGTGACTATGCAGATGAACAAGCTTCCCGTCGCAAAGTAGTTGTTGACCAAATTCAAAAGATATCCTAGTAATATAGCAACCCTGTGGCCGCAGGGTTGTCTTATGTTAATCTTCAGATTGACATTTTTTGTTAGTGAAAGTATAATCAACAAAAAACAAACAGGAGGATGCTATAATGACTTTTGAAGTATATTACCCTCGTTCCGAAAACTACGTATCCGTATCTAAAAATCATATTACTTTAAATCGCAACCTAGCAGCAAAACTAAATGTTGACCATATCGAATTAGCCTACGATAGAGAAACAAAGGTTATTCGTATTCAAGGCTCCTCAGCCGATAGCGGTCTTATATTAAACAAAACACGTATTGGTGCAAAGGGTTTTTTACAATACTTCGGCATCGAAAACAAAGGCAAATTTCCAGCTACCTATAATGAAGAAGAAAATAGCATCTATATTCAATTATAATGCAGCCCAACCATAAAGGTTGGGTTTTTTCAAAATTATATATATTAAATTGAAAGGTAGGTTTTCGTTATGGTGATACATCCTTCCGTCTTTATTGCACCTGGTGCAATGGTTATTGGTGCTGTTAACATTCAAGATCAAGCCAGCATTTGGTATAATGCGGTGGTTCGGGGGGATGCTGACAGTATTTTCATCGGTAAAAAAACCAATATTCAGGATTGCTGTGTACTTCATCAAGACAAAGGTTTCCCTCTGCAGGTGGGGGAAAATGTTACTGTAGGGCACGGCACCATTCTGCATGGTTGCAGTATAGGAAGTAATTGCATAGTAGGTATGGGCTCCATTGTACTCAATGGAGCCCAAATAGGGGAAGGATCAATTATTGGTGCCGGCACGCTGGTCAAGGAAGGCCAGGAAATTCCACCAGGGTCCCTAGCGGTAGGTTCACCGGCCAGGATCATTCGCAGCTTAACAGAAGAGGAAAAAGAAAAAATTATTCATTCAGCCCAGCATTACTACCAAATGGCTCAAAAATATAAAAACGATCTGAAATAGTCTTCATGTTAAAAGACCAGGTCATACACCTGGTCTTTTTAGCTACTTTCCGCTTTCGTTAAGGCTTAATCCCTTGCCCTTCTCAAATTCTTTCTTGGATAGGTAAAATACATCGCAAATGGTGTATTTCTGGAATTTACTTTCCAGTTCTTTTTCATGCTGATGTCCATAGACGATGCCTCTGGAAACTGCTTTATCTTCAAAGCTAAGTAGATATAAGTCCCCTTCTTTTAAAAACCGGCAGGGAACCTCATGGGTTTGTGAAAATTTAACGGCAGCAGGCAAAACCTTCTCAAAATCTTCGGGCTCCAGGGTAAAGGCAGGGTAAAGGTAAGATCGCACTTAAATAGTCTCCTTTCATGACTTGCTTACCTTATGTGTATTCAACAATGACGTTTTTTGACCTTTATGCAAATGGTGGTAGAAATGTTAATTACAGCGATCATCGTCCTCGAAGATTCTAGTATCTGTAATTTCTGCATAGGCCTGACGATTTAGCAACTGATCTAAGCCTTCCCTAAGAACCCGATAGCCGGTGTCTCCCTCATCCATGACCTGTAATTCAATCTTTTTTTCCACGTTGACTGTACTATCTCGATAACGAATGGTCAGATAAACCCAAAAGCTCTCCGGGCTGCCCCCTTCGGAACGAATTCTTTGAACCTTGATCTGTTCAATTTGGCTAATAATTTTATGCAATTGATCATAGTCCTGGGGACCAGGTTTATGAATGGTCTTTAAGGCAAGGTTCGTATCCTGTTGATCGATGGTATTCATCAATACTTCGATCACTTCCTCTGGACTCATGGCTGTTATCATTTGTTTAAATCTCCCCGCTGCCTTCCAGATCATCATTTGGTGAGCCAGGTTTTCTTTACCCGATTGGTGTACCTTACTGTCCCTGAAATGAATGCAAAAATGCCCATTAAAATTATTTCCCCGTATGGCCCCAGAACCATGGGGCATACCGTTCATAGACGCAGCAATACGGCGACCCGCCACCTCCAGAACAATGGCTTTTCTTTTCCAACTCCATTGTCCATCATAGATGACGTTCATAATCGCCGTATCCTTGGCTGTCAAAGGCTGCACATCTGCATGATAGGTTCCGCCACGTCTCTGAACCTGAAAACTTAACCCAGTATCTACATCAATAACCGTGGCATTGGCATAGCGATAAAAGATTTGGTCAACTTCCTCCCAGGTTAAAAATTCACTCCGTTCAATTTCCGGTGGTGCACTGTGTGGCAGAGGCGCTACCTCTTCTGGCGTTTTAAAAGCTTCCCAGATTACATTGCCTAATGTAATTAGACATGCCAGTACAATAAGCAACCTAAAAAATTGTCTTGGCTTTAAAATGATAAAAAAAGAATTTTTCACCGGCCCGTCCCCCAAGATTTCATCTAACAAATAATATGGTGGGACAGCGTTTTTATGACTATTAAATTTATTTGTTTAGAAAAATTCCCTTCTGGCATAGTGATCAACGGAAATTCCTCTACGGGATAACCAATCATAGGTATTCCCACTGATAATGAGAGGAACTTTTTGTAAATCTGTAATGGTACGAGCCCCCAGCATCAGCATGATGCGATGGATATCCATGATTAGGCTTGATAAATATAAATTTAGTTCATAAAAGGAACTCTCTACTAATACCTTTAAGAAGGGGCGTGCCATTCCTACCAAAGAACAACCCATGGCTAAAGCCTTTACAATATCTAGCCCATGCCTTATCCCGCCAGAAGCGATGAGTCTTAAATCACCCTGTACTAAAGATAGTCCTTCCAAAGAGCTGATGGCTGTGGGAATGCCCCAGCTATAGCCGGCACCTTTACCCGATCGGGCCTCTTCTATGGCCATAAAATCGGTTCCCCCAGAGCCACCCACATCAATATGTTTTACACCGGCCTGGCTAATGCGGCTGATACTTTCACGGCTCATGCCAAAGCCCACTTCTTTCACGATAACCGGAACCTCCAGATCACGATTAAGCATCCGGATGTTTTCAAGAATGCCCTTAAACTTCCGATCTCCTTCGGACATCGCCAATTCCTGGGGTACATTTAAATGTAACTGAAGGCCATCGGCTTGAATCATCTTAATGGCTGCCCTGGCTTCCTCCAGCGTACAATCTGCCCCTAAATTGGCCAGCACCACACCCTGGGGGTTCATTTCCCGGACTACTGAGAAACTATACCGGGTAGAGATATCCTCCAGGGCCGCCCTTTGGGAGCCAACAGCCAGGGCCACCCCTGCCAGCGACGCGACCTTTGCTAAATCACCATTAATACCTTCTAATTCCCGATGTCCCCCTGTCATCGCATTGATTAGTAGAGGAACAGCTAACTTTTTTCCCAAAAACGTACAACCAGCATCAATATCCTCCCAATTTAACTGGGGTAAAGAATTATGTACCAGCGTTATATCATTAAAACCATTGGCACCCTCGATGGTTCCCTGCTTTAAAGAAAACTCGATATGTTCCAGTTTTCGGTTTAACCTCAATTCTCTGCCTCCTCCTAGCTTTTTGCCTTTAGCCATCCTATCAAGTTTTCATTCTTTGCCGATGGCATAAACGTCTTTTAGTCCCTGTTATTTGTTGTTGACTAAAGGCAAACAGCTACTATATATTTCCCCTAGCTGCATCCATTACCTGCTATGCTTTTTATTATTTGACAAGTTTCTCTCTTTTTAGCTAAAATGTACACATTCATTCTAATCTTTGGAGGAACCTATGGACAACGCAACCCATCTGCTTACCAGCCTTGGGGTAGCTGCCCTTGGGCAAAATATTCCCTTAATAAAAGAAGAAGATACTCGAAAAGCCGTATTCTGGGCAGCAGTGGCTGGTTCCCAAATACCGGATTTAGATGTGATCTATCGTTTAAAAAGCGAACTGGCTTATCTGGAAGTCCATCGTGGCTTTTCCCACTCTTTTCCATCATTAATCGTTATCCCGGTGTTGGTTACCGTGATCTTGGGCTTATTTTTTCCCCGTTTGTCGAAGCCTTTGGTGCTGGTGGTGACCTTTGCTTCTACCCTTTTACATATCTTATTGGATCTTCTCACCAGTTATGGTACCCAATTCCTCTGGCCTCTGTCCGATAAGCGGTTGGGTTGGGATATTCTGATGATTATTGACCCCTTTATTCTATTCGTTTGTGCCGCAGCCCTCATAGTTGGTAAAAAATCCAAAATATCACCGATAAAAATTTTTTCTACCATGTTTGGTATCATTGGATTATATATTTTGCTGCGTACGGGCATTCATCACAAGGCATTCATCATGGTCGATAATAAATATGAGGCAGAAAAATACCGGTTGGTCAGTGTACTCCCAGGATTTGGACTTAGCCAATGGGATTACATCCTTGACCCCTATGATAAAAGAAAGCCCATTATCGTAGGGTATGTCAATGTTCGAGAAGGAAAGGTCATTGAAAAACACCAATTTCTAACGGCCACAGGTCCCGTGGTTGATGCTGCGGCTAAAGTCCCTGTGGGACGTGTCTTTACCAAGTTTGCCCGTCATCCCCTGGCAATCGTAAAGGAGACGAAAACCGGTTATCTTGTCACATGGACCGATTTGCGCTACCGTTACCAAAACCATCACCCCTTTACAGCCTCTGTCCAATTGAATAAGGATTTAAAGCTGCTGAACAGCGGCCTGGGCAGAAAATTTACCTATGAAGAGTAGTGTTCCGTGTAAAAAAGTGTCGCTTCCCTACTAACAAGTAGTTGAGCGACACTATCTTTTGGCTAGGCTTGGAGGGCAACAACCTTTTTGGCCCGGGCCCTGTCACTTTTGTCTAATAGCTTTTTACGGATTCTTAGACTCTTAGGGGTAACTTCCAATAACTCATCATCATTTAAATACTCCAATGCCTCTTCCAAACTCATAATTCTTGCTTCTTCCAACTTTACGGTGGCTTCAGCGGTACTGGCGCGGTGGTTGGTTAATTGCTTTTTCTTACAAATATTTACTTCGATATCCTGCTCCCTTACATGTTCACCCACTACCATCCCTTCATAAACCTTGGTACCAGGCACAACAAAGAGGGTCCCCCTATCTTGAACAGAATTCAAGCCATAAAAAGTAGTATCACCCGTCTCAAAGGCAATAAGCACACCTTGATAGCGGCGGCGGATTTCTCCTTTGAAGGGTTCATAACCATGGTAAGTATGGTTGATCACGGCCAGGCCCCTGGTTTCAGATAAAATCTGGGAGCGGAAACCGATTAAACCACGGGCCGGTACCTTAAACTCCAAACGCAGTTGGCCAGGGCCATTGGGTCCCATATTAATCATTTCACCCTTACGGTTACCCAAATTTTCCATAACCGGTCCCATTTTATCCTCAGGAATGTCCACTAATAACATTTCCATTGGTTCCAACAGTTCTCCGTTTTCACCGCGTTTATAAATAACCTCTGGCTTAGAAACCTGCAATTCATAACCTTCCCGCCGCATCGTTTCAATTAAAATGGAAAGGTGCAGTTCACCACGACCAGCTACCTTCCAGGCATCCGGGGAATCTGTATCCAGAACCCTTAGGCTCACGTTTTTTTCCATTTCCTTGTGGAGCCGGGCCCGCAGCTTACGAGAGGTGATATGCTCACCTTCCTGACCAGCAAAGGGACTATCATTAACCATGAAGGTCATCTCTAAAGTTGGTTCATCCACCTTTATTGGCGGTATCGCCACTGGGTTATCCTTGTCTGCAATTGTCTCACCGATTTTAATATCTTCCAGGCCAGAGACTACCACTATTTCCCCACAGGCAGCTTCCGGTACTTCTACCCGCTCTAGACCTTCAAAGGTATAGACACGGCCAATGCGTTGGTTTCTAATGTTACCATCATGATCAATTACTGCAACATTTTGGCCATTCGAAATACTTCCCTGATTTATTCTGCCAATGGCAATACGACCTACATAGGTGTCATATTCCGTATTGTTAACCAGTATCTGTAGGGGTGCTTCAGGTTCTCCCTGGGGAGCTGGAAAATGATTGATAATCGTTTCAAACAATGGTTTTAAATCCGTTCCCGGTTGATCAAGATTCATTGTTGCTTTGCCCTCCCGGGCAATGGCATAAACAACCGGAAAATCAAGTTGTTCATCATTGGCACCCAGTTCAAAGAACAGTTCATAGATCTCATCCACAACTTCGTTAATTCTAGCATCTGCCCGGTCAATTTTATTGATTACCACCACTGGCACTAAGTTCAGTTCCAGTGCTTTGCGTAGTACAAACCGAGTTTGAGGCAGGGGTCCTTCCGAAGCGTCTACCAATAAAAGCACGCCATCTACCATTTTTAATACCCGTTCCACCTCACCGCCAAAATCTGAGTGGCCGGGGGTATCCACAATATTAATTTTATAGCCTTGATAGCGTACCGAGGTGTTTTTGGCCAGGATCGTGATGCCCCGTTCCTTTTCCAGGTCATTCGAATCCATGACCCTTTCCTGGACCACTTGGTTTGTACGGAAAATCCCACTTTGTTTTAACATCCCATCAACCATCGTGGTTTTACCATGGTCTACGTGGGCAATGATAGCAATATTCCTGATTTCCTGTATATTCATAAATGCCTCCTCAAAGGGTCTACGTAATAATTTTTCCCAAGATTAAATTATATAACACCTTCGTCCAATTGAATATGTAAATTTTTTACTTTATCCACACTTTCGGCAATAAAATTTTAAATCTCAGACTTTCTGAATCGTATCGAAAAAGATAAGCAGCCCTTTGGCTGCTTTAGTCGTTGTTTTTATATTATTAGCGGAACCTGTTCTGGTATTGAAAATTATTACTTTGTCTGCGTTCCCATGGTCGACACATTTCAATCGATATGCCTTGTTTATTATCTTCTTCATAAAGCAAGCGGTACACTTTGTTACCGAGGGTTGAAATCCCTAAATACACAGCACCCAGCAGAGGAAAAATAACTTTTTTCATAAAGTCACACACTCCCAATAATTATCCTCTACATCTTTCGTCACGTAATTCCAAAATCCTTCAAAGAAACCTTGTTTTTGGAAATTTAATTGTCAATTTGCAACGAGACACTCGATTGGTATTCATCCCCTTGATCTTGCCTAATGGCTAGCTCGTCCACACTTTGATTATCCCAGTTAAGCTTAATTTCCAGAGGCAAAGAGGCTTTGCTGATGTCTATCTTACCCTGACGCATCCAGTCATCATTGATCCTTACAAAAACAAGCTCCATCCGATTATTCCTAAATAACTTGATTCGGGACTCTCCAACAATCTTGTAAAAAAGGGTAAACTCCTTGATCTCCTTATTAAAAAAATCTTCCTCCGTTATGCTAAAAGTCAATTGACCTCGGGTTTCCATATCATCTGTAATGATGCTGGCTAAATCCACATCCTCTCCCCCTTATCTTATTTAGATACTACCACAGCCCTTTCTATATTCCTTAATGGTTAGTTGAACATTGGGGTTATTGAGTATGGTACGTAAAATTGAGACAATGTCATAGGGTTCATTGGCCACGGTTTGCTCAGCATACTGCAGGGCGGCCCCTTCATTATCAAAACTAGAAATCTCATCCACCTGACCGTTTAACAGCTTTACTACAGAATAAACATTTACATTCATTAACCTTCTACCTCCTGCTTAGTAATTTCATAGTCCGGACAGTCCTTTAAATATTCTTGAAAAGAATTAATCGCCATCTCTATCCCATCAGCAAAACCACTATTGTACTCATTGGCAGACATTCCCTTAATATAGTGAAGATAAATAATCGTGTTTTTTTCCCATTGCTTTAACTGCTCCTGCAAAGAAGCCAAGGATCATGCCCCCTTTTATCATTTTATCATTATCTCAAAGTTTATTGTTTCTATTTGAATAGCGATTATCCTTCAATATTATTAACATTGACACAAGATGAAATAGCAGATAGATTAGTTAAAGGGGTGAAAAAATGAGCTGGTTAATTACTCTGCTATTAAACAGTGCAGCATTGCTGGTGGCCGATTATTTGATCGACAGCATTCGGATTGTTGGTTTTACTTCTGCTGTACTGGCAGCTATCCTATTGGGTTTTGTAAATACTTTTATTCGTCCGGTTCTAGTAATTCTAACACTACCAATTAGTTTTTTTACTTTGGGTTTCTTTATTTTAGTGGTCAACGCCATCACCTTTAGCCTGGCTGCCTGGTTTGTGCCTGGTTTCCATATTAGTAGTTTTGGTGGTGCATTTATGGGAGCTATTATCACTTCGATCACCAGTTGGGCACTAAATGCAATCTTCAACAATCGTTAAATTACATAAACCACTCTAAATTGAAACCAATTTCAATATGATTTCTAAATGGCAAACCTGCCTGATCCTATATTTAATGACAAAAATTATCTCGTATTTAAAAACCCTCTTTGACCATAATAAAGATAGACCCAGAAAAACACAAAATAATTTACTTCAAGGAGGCGTTTTTAATGACAAGTCGTAACAGCAACGAACCTGTACTACCTGGTGCTTCCAGTGCTCTGGATCAAATGAAGTATGAAATCGCCAGTGAATTAGGTCTTTCCAACTATCAGCAAATCGACAAAGGTTCCCTACCCAGCCGTGTTAACGGTTATGTTGGCGGTAACATGACTAAGAAAATGGTCGCTTTCGCTGAGCAAGCTCTGCGCAGTGGTAACGTTGCCCAAGTTGTAAACTCTGCTCCCCTCGACAAACCCCAACAATAACACGGCAGGGAAACCGGCATAAGGCCGACAACAAAGGTGCCGGTTGGTCCCTCACCGCAACGGGAGAGCTTATAAACTCTCCCGTTGTTTATTATGGGTAAATTTATCTAGGTTCATTAAAGGAAAAATATTGAAAACTTGCATCAACCGTAATCTTTTCTATTGCCAGCCATGGTCCCTCTTCATACCTTAACGGATGGCTATTATTCCGTATCCGATTTCTCAATTTTTACCTTATCCTTTTCTATACCCTCACCATCCGCCGAACCATTCACCGTTGCCCCTTGGACAACCTTCTGTTTCCTCATCACCACTACTACCAAAATGACTATAACCGCCGCAACAGATATACCAAACAATACCCACCCAGAGACGGATTTATCCTTCCCTTCACGGATGGCCTTCGTACTATCTGCCACAAAATTTTGAACATAGGGATGACCTGGGCAAAGGGCGGCTACTTCCTGGAACTTTTTAAGGGATTTTTTATAATAACCCTTATCGTACAAATCCATTGCTTCCTTATAAGTCTTAGCGACTAAACTTTCACTGGGTTTTACATTGCCACGATCCAGGAATTCCTTAACGACTGATATGGGAACTACAAAATTCATTCCCGCTATTTTTTGTTCAGTGGCCATGTCCACCGAGCCAAAGACAGCCAATCCAATAACTTCTCCCTTATCATTAAAAACCGGTCCACCAGAATTACCCTGGGTTATATCGGCATTGGTTTGGAAAACAGACCAACCGCCTTCCATTGCCTTTTGGGCACTAATAATTCCCTCTGTTAAGCTGGGCTGAGCTTGGCTGGATTCAGATAGTAACGGATGAAAAGTGGCTGCACCTGGATATCCCATGATATATATTTTGTTCCCAATGGTCAAAAGGTTGGACTCACCGACGGACACGGTGGGCAAACTGTTTTGCCCTGCCATTTTTAAAACTGCCACATCTTTATTGGGAACAACTCCCCCTGCCTGAATTACCTCTGCCTTGATGCCCTTTTGAAGCAGGGGTGCACCTGGTACCTGAACCCCCATACCGATATTAACAGTCTTATTTAGATTTAGCACCTTCATATTTTCCACATAATAGGTGATCACCATGTTGGTAATTGCTTGTAACACATAATCCCGTGTGTCAGATGGGATATGGACAGCACCTTCCCCAACCTCCACCATAAAGCTATTAACCGATTCTTCTAGGATCGGTCTACTTAGATACTGTTTCAATAACTCCTCATCCGGTGCCACAACATGAGCATTGGTTACCACATAACCATCCGAAGTTATAATAAAGCCGCTCCCCACAGCCCGGTAACCATTCTGAATAACTTTTTTTTGATCACTTTTTTGCAAGAACTCCAAAGGTTTGGTTCTTATTTCATCCGCCAGGGCTTTCCACATAGCCGACTCATCCGCAGGAATAATTCCCTGCATAACCTGCTCAATAATGTTATTTAGTGTATCGTTTAGTTTATTTTCATCTAAATAGGGGTAGACAACCTCCACATTGGCTTCAAAGGTTGTCTGAACCATAACCACAGCAGGTTCCACCCTTTTGGCCATCTTAGTCCTATTGTTGGCATCACTGGCCAAGCAAAAACCTGCACTGGATAATATCAATAATACCACCAACAAGGTTACCAAATATTTTTTGGCAAGCAACTCTACCCTTCACCTCTTTCCTGTCAATGACCAAGAACCAGGCCTAAATCCCCCCTTTACCCAACTTACAATTTAATAAATAGCTATACAAAGAATTTATGCTGCCTAATGATAAATAGTTAAATTACTTTAGGGGATCCAGTTTGTAAATTTTCCCAATGGTGGTTTATAAATGAACTTATACAATAAATCTGTGATTGAATTGATTGGTTGATTAATTTATAATTTAGTTGTGTCCAAGTTAAATAGCAATGGATTAAACAATGTACCAACTAAGGGGGGATTACGATGTACATGGTATCTATTAATCAAGACAACTGTATTGGTTGTGCCGATTGCATTGATGCCTGTCCTGCAGGACTTTTAGGCTTAGAAGACGGTAAATGCGAAATTATTGGTGATGCAGCTGAGTGCATGGGTTGCGAAACCTGCACGGGTATCTGCCCCAACGAATGCTTCTCCATTATGGAACTATAATTTAGAAAAGCTTGGCTTGCGCCATACCCTAAAGGGGACGTCTGAGACGTCCCCTGATTTCTATTTCGAAGTTCCGATGACAATAAATACAGCACCCAGCAGAATCATAACAAGTTTGCTAAGAGGTACCTTTCCTGCCAAACCTGTCACACCCACTAGATTTATTAAGAGTAAAATCAACGGATTGGTTATAGACAGCACAGCATTAATTCTCAGTCCCGCCTCGACAGTAGGGAATTTAAACATTAAATAAACTGCAATAAGGGAAATAATAGCTAAGGAAAGTCTTAAATAAACCATAATTTTTGCGGCAATTCCAGCTTCCACTTTTTAACCTCCGGAAATTATAGTTTCTTCCATTATTGTGCTTCCGAATGAGGAAAAAAATGTCCTGAAAATTGCTTGCATTTAGAGTAGCTGTTAGTGATAGGGGAGTCTGTTCTAAATACCAATAATAATCACAGAATAAAGGAGCGATATATATGGGGAAATTTTTTCCAAAGATATATTTTTTTCTCCAGGCAATGCTAAACCCGGCTGTCCCTAAACGTTATAAGTACGAAACCTTCATTTGTTTCCTTTACTTTATTAGCCCCATCGATTTTGTGCCTGACTTTATACCTTTAACGGGTAAAGTCGATGATATTGTGATCATGTTCTGGGGTGTGAAACGTATTTTTGATATTGTTAAAGCCCATAGACAGTTTATTAAATATAAAAACACTCCGTAAATTCAACGGAGTGACTTTGTCTACATCAAAAATTTTATGGAATATACAATGAAGCAAATAACAATGAAAATACTAAGATACTGAATCACTTTACTGCGGTTATCGTTGTCTCTCTTTCTTTTGCCCCTTTCCTTCTTTAGTTGTTTCAGGGCAGGGTCTACATAGTTAAGTTTTTTTAGTTTTGGTTTTGTGCGAGGTGTGAATGGGATAACCTTCCCCTTTGCCTTTTCTCTCTGCACCATAAAACACCCTTCTCCCTATTTCACTAATCAAGTTTTATTCAATGTCTTCTTTACCAATGGCATATCCCAAACTGAAAATATCCCTTAATAAATTATGAATTAATATCTCCGCCCATTGCACAACCTTAGGATTTGGCTTGCTTTTATAAATTCGGGCCAGTTCATTGGATACCTCCGTAATCATTTCCCGGGTGTCATACTTCTCTTCAAATTCCTTAGAAGTGAAAATTTCTGCCCCTTCTTCAATGGATTGGTTAAACTGCTTTTCCAAACCACTAAAGTAGCTGACAATTTCATTTAATTCACCCAAAACTCCCTGTAGAGCTGTTTCCATACAATAATCGAAAAATTGTTTTTGCTCTGACTCAGCTAGCTCATTAAAAAGTTTTTTTCCTTCTTTATAATAGTAAACCTGGCAATTTGCCACATTGCCCTTTTCAAAACCTGTACCATCAAAGAATTCCCTAATGCGTTTTTGTCCCAAGGAACTGACGGAACGATTCTTTTCCAGGGTTGCTATAATTTCTGGGGGACCCAGTTCACATTTTATACGTAAAACCTTAACGTCCTTAATATAGAAAATATAGTATTCGCCGTATCTTTTACTTTTGATCTCTTCTGGGATAATCACCAATCCCCCCTCGCCTGCAAGATAAGTCCTTTAATATGTACTATATATGTACTATAAGTAAAATTCACTGTTAATGCCAAAAAATCCTTCCAGCAACACTAAAATCTCGGAGGTTAAGACCCCCAAGATTACTATTATTTACTAAATATGAAATTTCTAATACAATTGCTAATCGGATTAAACATGGATTAAACAAAATATTCCTTTATTGCTATTAAAAATATTCTCTCAAAGCATTATTATTAACTATTAGCATAATATATTATAACTAAAGAAAAAGCAAAATCGTCTGAAATATTTAAAATATTTATATTTTTCTTTCTATAAAAATATGTGATTTATCCTTTTGTGATTTTTTATAAATAGAATCTTTTAGAAAAGAAGGATTTCGGGGTTTTTTGCCAAACTTATCTTTAAGGACGTATATGTCCGTTTTTAGAAATTAGCATCCGGCTAGCAATGTGCTTAGTAATTATATTACGAGCGAACTTGGTAGCTTACTTGCTAATTAAGAGTAGTCTTAAGCAAAGGGGGAAAACCGATGCAGAACCAACAAGAGGTTCAAGAAAAGCAAAAGCAGTTCACCAGAAGGGGCTTCCTCAAGATGATGGGGGGAATTGGTCTCACCGGCATTACTGCAACTGTTGCCGGTTGTAGTACAGATCCCGCCGGGGGTAAGGGGTGGTTACCACAGCAGTATCAGGTTGCCAGCACCTTTTCCACTCAGGTAAAGGGACGTATTCCGATCGATCCCACCAACCCTTCCATTACAAGGGATGATAGAAAATGTATCCTTTGTGGTCAGTGTGTAGAGGTTTGTCAGAGAGTTCAAACAGTTTTTGGTTACTATGAACTTCCCATCAAAAATGACATCACTTGTGTAAACTGCGGTCAGTGCACCCTATGGTGTCCCACTGCAGCAATTACCGAGCGGGATGACATTGACAAAGTTGTAGCAGCCCTGGAAAACAAGGATATCCACGTAGTTGTGCAGACTGCCCCGGCAACCAGAGTGGGCTTAGGAGAAGAGTTTGGTATGGCACCTGGCACCTTTGTCGAGGGCAAACAGGTTAGTGCCTTAAAGAAGCTCGGTTTTAATGCTGTTTTTGATACCAACTTTTCGGCAGATTTAACGATTTTTGAAGAAGGAACGGAATTAATCAAAAGAATCTCCGGCGATATTCACGAACCCCTGCCCCAGTTTACCTCCTGCAGCCCTGGTTGGGTAAAGTTCTGTGAATATTATTACCCCGATCTTTTACCTCATATGTCAACTTGTAAATCACCGCAGCAAATGCTGGGTGCCTTAATTAAGACCTATTATGCTAAAGAAAAGGGTATTCAGCCTGAGAAGATTTTTTCTGTGTCGATCATGCCTTGTACCGCCAAAAAATTTGAGTCAGCACGTCCGGAAATGAACAGTGCCGGAAAACATGCTGGCAAGCCAGAATTAAGGGATGTGGATGTTGTTCTGACCACCCGTGAGCTGGCCCGCTTGATCAAGTCCAAAGGTATTGATCTAAACTCCTTAGGGGATGAAAAATACGACACCCTCATGGGTGAGAGTACCGGTGCAGGCCTAATCTTTGGTGCCACCGGTGGGGTTATGGAAGCTGCCATTCGCTCCGCCTATTTCTTAATTACCAAACAAGACCCCCCAGAAGCCTTGCTAAACCTAACACCAATCCGTGGTTTGCAAGGCTGCAAAGAGGCCTCTGTAGATATTCCCGGTGTGGGAACAATTAAAGTCGCAGTTGTGCATGGACTAAGCAATGCCAGACCAATTTTGGAAGCTGTCCGCAAGAAAGAAGCTCCCTGGCAATTTATTGAGTTTATGTGTTGTCCTGGCGGTTGTATCAGTGGTGGTGGTCAGCCTCGCACTTCTTTACCACCCTCTGATGATGTTCGGCAAGCCCGTATCAACAGCCTTTATAACGCTGATGCCCATATTTATGCCAAACGAAAGAGCTATGAAAACCAAGAAGTACTGGCTCTTTATGAAAAATTCATGGATAACCCCAACAGTCACCTGGCCCATGAATTACTGCATACCCACTATACCGACCGTGGTAAACAACTAACTGTAAAAAGAAACAATGCGTAATCACATATTTTGGGAGGTGAATAACCGTGTCAAAAGGCGTATTGGTTGACCTGACTAAATGTGTCGGCTGCGGCAGTTGCACCGTTGCCTGTAAACTATGGAATAAGAACGACTGGGATGAAAACCCCTCTATCGGACCCACTGCGAAACTGACCGATAAAAACTGGACCGTGGTTCAATTTAAAGAGGTAAAAGATAAGCAGGGAGAGCCAGTCTGGCGTTTTATCAAGCAACAATGTTTTCACTGTAAGGAGCCTGCCTGTGTTTCTGCTTGTTTTGCCAAGGCATTTCAAAAGACAAAGGAAGGTCCAGTAATTTACTACCCTCACCTTTGTGTTGGTTGTCGTTACTGTATGGTAGCTTGCCCCTTTAACGTACCTAAGTACGAATGGGAAAAACCCTTTCCGCTAGTCACAAAATGTATGATGTGTGACACCAAGGTGCAAAAGGGAGAAGCACCTGCCTGTGTATCCGTTTGTCCCGCCGACGTTTTCAAATTCGGCGATAGGGAAGCCTTACTAAAAGAAGCCAAAGCCACTATTAGCAAAGATCCTAAGTATGTAAAACATATCTATGGCGAAGAGGAAGTTGGCGGCACCGAATGGATGTACCTTTCCGACGTGCCCTTTGAACAGTTGGGCTTTAAAACAAACCTAACCAAGCGTTCACTGCCCAGCTACACCGAAGCCTATATGCATGCCACTCCCTTTGTGGGTGTTGCCTGGGGTGTTATTCTAACAGGCTTATACCACTATACAAAGAGACGTAATCAGATTGCAAAGGATAAAGACAAAAATATCAAGGCATAAACTACTTCTGAGAACTGGGGGGATATATATGGCGTCTCACGCCCAAGCCCAAAGGTGGAGTTTTAAGATAACTCCCACACGCATATTGCTCATGCTGTTATCTGCTATTGCCGTTGGCGTAATAGTATTTCGTTTGGTAACCGGTCTTGGTATGGTTACAAACCTAACCGACGAATGGCCCTGGGGGCTCTGGATCGGCTTTGACGTTCTCTGCGGTGTTGCTTTGGCCGGTGGTGGTTATGGTACTGCTCTTATTGTACACGTTCTACACAAGGATTATTTCCATCCCATCGCTCGCAGCGCAATGTTGACCTCATTAATCGGTTATTTGTTGGTAATGGCTGGTCTGTTCCTGGATATCGGCCAATGGTTTAACTTTTGGCGTCCATTTGTATCCTGGGGTCATTCCTCTGTACTGTTTGAGGTTTTCTGGTGTGTCTCCTGTTACACGACGGTGCAAATCTTAGAATTTGGTGAAATTGCCACCGAGCGCATCGGAACAAAGTATCACGATATCTTCAAAAAGGCCCTGCCTGTATTAATGATTGTTGGTATTATTTTCCCCACCCTACACCAATCTTCGTTGGGTGGTTTGTACTTGCTTATGGTTGATAAGCTTTATCCCTTATGGTGGTCCCCCATAATCTTCCTGTTTTTCTTGCTGTCCTCTTTCTTTGTTGGACCGGCAATGATTTGCGTGGAAACCACCCTAGCAGGAAGAGCTTACGATCACTGGATTCCTATTCCCATTCTACGCAAGCTAATCAGGATCTCAGGCAGTGTTATGATTTTCTACCTGGTCCTGAAAATATACGACTTAATTAGTCGCGGTGTATTTGGCCTCGTGTTCTCTGGCACCTTTGAAGCTAATATGTTCTTAATTGAAATAATCTTTGGCATCATCGTGCCCATTGTTATTTGCTTTAGCGGCTTTAGTGCCACTCGCAATGGTCTTTTTACCTTTGGCTTACTGGTAAGCTGTGGCGTCGTGCTAAACCGTATGAACGTTGTAGTAATCGGTATGATGAGTTCAACCGGCGTTTCCTATATTCCTTCTATCTGGGAATTCATTGTGAGTGCCGGTTTAGTTGCCATGGGTGTACTGGCCTACTGTTTCATTGTAGAAAACTTCAAAATACTTGATCATAATCACGGTCATACAGCCTAATATCTATGTTGGGAAAAAGGGCAAAGGACTCGTTGAGACCTTGGCCCTTTTTAATAAAACTTTTGCGCCTGTATTGTTTTTCTCTGTAACCCGACACAAGTTCGGGTTCTTTTTTTATTGCCTTCTTGCCTAACAAATGCAAAATTCATGCCGCTTACAAAAGGCCTAAAAACGAACCAATATGGGTAGATATTCACACTATTTGTGCTATTTAGAATCATCCCATAGGATTTCTTTGTACCAAAAGATAACATTGTTACGAAACAGAACATGTTGGCCTGCCTTGGATAACCTCTGCTAAATGAATATATCCCAATAATCAAGAAATAAAATTACAGATGCTTGACAGTATCGTATTTCGATGTTATACTAAACAAGTTGTCGCGGGATAGAGCAGTTGGTAGCTCGTCGGGCTCATAACCCGAAGGTCGAGGGTTCAAGTCCCTCTCCCGCAACCATGAAACCCGCATCCTACAGGGGATTGCGGGTTTCTTCCTGTCCAAAACCCCGTTTGCAACCACCTCTTGTCCGGAGAGCCTGTCTCCGATTTTTTATTGTCGGAAATAAGCCCTCTCCGAGTCTGAGGAAGCACGGCTTATCCGACAAATCCGCATCTGTGATGCAGAAAGACCGCAGGGCGATTAGTGCAATGATGGACGCTCTGTGCCACAGCAAGGCGGCGGATTAAAGCAGATCGCTGTCCGTAATACACAGAAACCGGTAATCAATGATAAAGCCTGCCCCTCGTAAACAAGAAGGGCAGGCTTTATGTGTTGTTGCGGCAGCCAGACGATCATAGCGCCTTTTCACAGCGTCGTAGACTCTCGGCTTTGCGTCCCTGCCTTTCGACAGGTTTGCCCTTAACTATTTGATCGTTCGGGCTATTTAATTTTTCTTGGCCTTGTCGATCACCAGCTCCACATAGCGGTGGAGGACGGCTGCAACTTCGGCGCGGGTGGCAGAAGCGGCGGGATCAAAGCGGTTTTGGTCTTTGCCCGTCAGGATACCGGCCATCTGCATGGATTGTACCGCGTCCTCGGCCCAGCTTGCGATGCTGCCGCTGTCGACAAAGGTAACTGCTTCGCGGGTCTTGGATACGGTGTAGCCCAAGACTTTGGCATAATTGCTCATAATAACCGCCATCTGCTCGCGGTTGATGTTTTGGTCGGGCGCAAAGGTTGTCGTGCTTGTGCCGCTGACGATGCCCTTTTCGGCCGCCCATGCCACATAAGGCGCGTAGTAGGAGGAAGCGGTTACATCGGTGAACTTGCTGATTTTATAAGCTGTGGTGTCAATTCCTGCCATCCTGCCCAGGGCGGTGACAAACATGCCGCGGGTCATACTGGTACCCGGACTGAATTGGTTGTTGCCGGTGCCGGCGAACAAGCCCCGCGCCGCAACAAACTCGATGTCCGCTTTGGCCCAATGCTCTGCAATGTCGCTAAATACCGGTACGTCGTCCTTATAGCCGATGCCAAAAGTTGAGAAATGGCCGGTGGAGAAGCGCAGGAGCTTGGCGAAGCTGTCATAGCCGGAGCCCGTGAGCCAGTTTACCTTGTTGCCATCCACATGGACGCCAAAGAGATTGCCGGCCTTTTCATTTGCTCCCAGGGTATAGGGCATTGCTACCGATGCCAGCCCTCCGCCGAAGCCGGAAACGGTCTTGCCGCCGCACTGTACCGAAAGGTCAAACACCGGGCGGTTGCCAATGGCGGCTCTGGCCGCTGCGGACAACTTGCTGACCTCTGCTTTTGCTGCATTAATCATTACATCGCCGCCTGCCTGCCGGAATTGCGTGAGCGAGGTCAGATCGAAGGAGATGGTAATGGTGCTGCTGGTAATCCGAAGCTCCTTCACGCCTGCCTTGACAAGCTCACTCACGGCCTTTGGCGATAGAATGACCGAAAGACTGCTTGCGGCCTTATCGGTTGAAATGTTGACGGAAACAGCGATACCGTTTTTCTCGGTTCCATTCTTTTTAGCCAAATCCCGGGCCGCTTTGATGGCATCGGTGACGGCCTTATCCGATACATTAGTCGTCGCCTTGCCGCTGCCGTCCACTTTAACGTCTACCTTGATTTCCGCTGTGGCGGGCGGATCAGGCTGCTCGGTTGCTGCAGGAGGTGTGATGATGGTAGGCTTGCTATCATCAGCTGAGGAGCCTCCGTCGCCGCCTCCGCCACTACCCCCATTTTCCCCTGTTCCCGATTGGGCGGGGAGAACCGTCAAGTGAATGGTTTGCATGACTGCCGAATTCTCCGTCCTGACCCTTATCTCCGCTATCCCTTTAGCCAGAGCATTAATCACGCCGGATGCGCTGACTGTGGCTACCTGTTCGTTGTCGGAGCTGTAGGTTATGGTCTTGTCGGTGGCATTTTCCGGGAACAAATTAGGCTTAATCGCATAGGTCTTCCCAGTATAAATGCTTAAGTCAGTCAATGCCATACCATCGGCATTCAATATGGTCATGTGCGTAACGCCTATCGGCAGCGGAGGATATTTTACCGTTACGTTAAATTTCGCAGCCTGGTCTGGATCATCTACCGATACTGCGGTTATTTCCGCCGTACCCTCGGCAAGGGAAAGGATCTTCACCTCGTCACCCTCACCCCAAATTCTTACCACGCCATCATTAGAAGAAGTGAACACCAGCCTCTTATCCAAGCTGTCCTCCATTGCCGGATCAACGGCGGTAAAGCTCACTGCATCTTTAACTGACTGGGTAATATCCTCTCCCGGCTTCACTTCAATATTTCTTCCGCTCAAACCCCCGATAAGGGCGGTAGGAGTCACTTGGTTAGTTTCCAGAAAGTCCTCCTCCATGGAGAAACCCGCATAATCCGCCACGGCCTTGTTTACCGTCAGCTTGTACTCTTGACCTGCTTTCAACGGGCTTGCCGGAGTACAGCGCACCGCCTTTGTCAGGCTCAGTCCGCCAGCCCCGGTTTTTGCATTCAAAGCGGAACTGAAAGTTTCCAAAACAAGTCTGCCCCTGTCATCGGCAAGACTGATGGCATTTGCATTTGCGGCCTCAAAAGCACTCATATCCATGTATTTGCTGAAATACACATCTACATAGCGACCGCCGCTGCCCCATACGGTTTTTTCAACCTGGGGCCAACTTAATTGCACCATGGGGATATTGATGTCCAGTTGGGGCGGCAATACCTTCAGAGCGTCGCTATATGCAGTTTGGTAACCATCCTTAATAAATTGCACCATCCACCAGCCCTCTGGCACATCCCAAGCGTACTTGCCGTCAGCATCGGTAGTGAGAGGATTTTCCTGCAAATACCACTCCGCATCCCAAAACTCCCATTCAGTGCTGGCTTTGGCCTCCGCTGCATTATCTGCTTTGTCTGTAGGAAGATAGAGAGCCGTGGCCGTTACCCCTTGGATCCGGTTATCCTCCACGGCTTCATATACATATCCGCTAGGATCAAAAATATAGCGAGGGTTGATTATTGTTCTCCCGGTTCTGTAGTAACTATCGCCATCATACCAGTACCAGCCATCCCATTCATTACCGCTGTCCCACTTCGGCCAGCCGGACAAGCCCTTCAACTGGGTGGTTAGCCTGTTGTAATCGGAGTCAAATTCATTGTCGAACATATCCCCCAAAAGCTTGCCGGATATGATCCCTGCTATCCCGCTTACAACCTGACCCACTAAAGGAACAAAATTGGCGGCACTCCCTACCCCGTCTCCCACCAGACCAAGGGTTTTGCCCACCAAAATATCCTTGCCCATACTTGACAATTGATTGTCATAATACTCTGCCATGTGGGGCTGTAGGTTGGGGCGCACACTCTCATAGTTTATGAGCAGGTCTGCCATTTTGGCTGATTTTGAAAGATCGCCAAAGGCTCCCATCAGGGATTCTCCCTTACTGTATACTTCAATGGAGGTATTGACAAATTTAAGACCTGTAGCAACAGATGACATAGTCATCATTCTGTTTCTCTGTTTTCCCTCTGATGCTGGCAACAGACGTCTATCCAGATAGGCTGTAATAACATATTTCCCATCTACCAGTTCATAGGAAAAATCATAGCCATACATGCCATTTCCTAGAGGGGTACGGCTTTTGGCATTGGCCGGATCAAAGTCCACCTGCTCCGCCTTCATACTAACGGTTGCATTCACATTCCCCATGGTCAGATTGACTGCCGGAAGGTCTAAGGAGTTCAGATATCCATCTGCACCAAACTCATACTTGACATCCGCTTCTGTCTTGGTCGCATCTGCAAACCTTACTTCTGCTTCCGTTATATATGTCGGCACTTTCCCGTGATCATATTTTAGAACCTCCTTAAGCTCAAGGCTCTTTTCGTTGTACTCCACCGGGATGCTCGTGATGCTGTTCATAATATGAGTGGTAAACGCATTTCCGTTGCGTTCAGCTCTATTTCCTGCTATCCTCACATTCTTTACCTTGTCCCCATCGTTAAAGATGGCACTAACCTCAACATTACTACGGGGATCGACGGCGAAAGGGAATGCCGTTACTTCCGATTTGGGGTCTATTCCTCTGGTATTACCCCCCTGGGTAAAAATAATCTGCTCAAGTTGAGTCCCCTCAACTCCTACGAGAACCGTAGCAGAGTCAGTGTATTCCCTGTCCTCGCTCCTTGTTTTTGCCGTAATGCAATGGAAAATCGGCATCCCCCTGTCTGGCAGCGAAACCGCGGCAGACCATAGGCCTGTGGAGGCAGCTTTTACCTCGCCAATTATAATATTGCCGTCCCATAGCTCTACTATATTATTAGCAGGGGCAAGACCGCTGAGCTTCACAGGTTTTAACGCATCAGCTTTTTCCACCTCGGTGGGTGCATTTAAAATAATCCTTTTGCTACTAATGGCAACAGAGCCTATTTCTTCAAGCTGGGTTTCCCCATAGATCTTATACTTTAGCCGGAAGCTGGCTCCGATTTCCTTGTAATCCTCTATATCCTGAACCTTGACCCGATAAGTCAGAGAACCGGCGGCGGACACCTCATCCTCTAAATCAAGGGTAATGCGGTTGCCGTCGATAACAGGCGTTACATTTTTTGTGCCCTTTATCCTCCTATAGACAACTGAATCCTCAACCAGCGTCGTACCCGACGGGATATCAGCCACAAGCTCCAGATTTTCGGAAACTACCACAACTTTATCATAATCGTAAACAGCCCGCAGGGTCATAATCGTGCCGGGTGTTGCTAGACTATGACTGGAAGAAAGACCGCTGGCTGCGTTATGACGAAAATAACGGGAATCCCCGGCTGTATATATGGGCGCTTTGCTGCCAAGCTCGGTGACTTGGCCGTCCTGCACCGTAAATACTTCGCTGTGCAGGACGCATTTGGGGTCATCCTGCCACTGCGAGAAGTTAGCTATCCTTTTCTGTTCCCAAGATATAACAGCTTTATATCTACCGCTTGGCAGATAACCTGAAAGATTTGGAGCAGATGAAGGGCAGGCTCCCACATAGCTGCCATTTTCTCTGTACACATACAAGTATCTGGTCTCGCCCTGCCTTTGTTTACCGTCTCGATCGGTAATGTAGGCGTTAACACGCCCATATTGTTTTAAAACAGCTGTGACCTCGGCATAATTGTTTTCATCCAGAGTGGCATCTACTGTGACGCTGCCATAACTAAACCCTTCTCCATCCAGCGTAATCCTTATTTTATCTCCGGGCTTTCCGTTTGTTCTAAAATAAGGGAAATCTGGGCCAGGTAAATACACACTGGATGTCTCCTGCTTTGTAATATTCACTATCTGGACACGTAACTGACGAGGATTGAACCAGTTAAAATCCAATGCTGTCGTAATTCCAGACAAATTCATTGTCTTCACAATTAGATTTAGGGTCGCCAGTTCAGAAAGTGGTACTTTCACATCATGGGTGTTAGTTCCGTCATTCAGGGTGATTGCTTTCTCCACGGAATTACTCTCTGTATTAACGGAAATTTCACCGTTAATCTTGGCCACCTGCATGGTATAACTGCCATTATCGCCAGTAAGGCAGGATGTATTGATAACTGAACCATTGGTATATGTCTGGGTCATCAGCACATTGGCGTTTTTTATAGGCTCATTGTTATGATTCGTAACTGTCCCCGTTAACGTCACCACCGGCACTTTCTTCAGCCTGACCTCAACCGGGTTGTCTCCTATTTTCGATATGTTTTCAGATAAGGAGGCATCTTCATACCAATCGGCTGGATTTTTTGAATCTGTCTGATAGACGGCCTTAAGCTCAATATATGAATCTGTCGCTACATTTTGGGCAAAATAGAGGCCATCTGCTGCGGCATAGCCATTTTCATCTGTTCTGGCGAAAATTGTGTATGTTCCGTCATTCAGCAGAGTTGCCTCTCCCTTGACTGCCACATTACTAAGAGGCTTCCCGGAGCTGTCCTCCACAACCCGGACTTTAACCCGGGCAGGAGTTTTCGGAGCATAGGTCAGCCCGGTTTCTAATCCTGCTTTGATTTCGACAGATGGAGCTTCGTGAAGCAGCGTGTCATAGCCCAGGAAATGCTGCAGCTGATAAGCCCCCTCCAGACCTTCTAAGGTGGCCGCCGGGCTCCCCTCGGGAAACCGTGAAGTAAGGCTATTCGTGCCGGCTTTGCTCACCCTGACAAAGGAACCGGCTATGATTTTGTTGAATTCCGCTGTTTCCTCAGGACTCATCGCACCGGGAACTGCTTCTACCTTCAAACGGCCTGCCACAGCAAGGTTTGGCTTTGTGGTTATTGTTTCAGCTTGAACTGCAACTTGAAGAGAGGTTATCTTGCTTATCCCTTCGGTCAGCTCAAAATCCGCCTTGTAAATTTTGCTGTTGGCTGGTGTTTCGGTCAGTGTGACCTCCTTCGTTGCGGCTTGGACGGTTTTCCTCTCGTCATTCCATTCCTCATAGGCAACCTTAACCGTAGGGTTTATGACGGTTTCGGCAGCAATCAGTTCAAGGACCACCGTGTCGCCCATATAAAGAGAGCCGTTGATATTTTTACGCGGGGCATTAAGCCTCAGTTCGGTGGTTCCCTGTGCCGTCTGGGGATTGGTCGTGACGGTGACGCTGGGGCCATCGATTGTCCACATAGCCTTTTCATTCACCGCCTCCACCTTAAAGGTATATGCAGTATCGGGTGAAAGGCCGGTAACCGTATAAGATGTATTCGAGCTGCCGGTAACCGTCCCAACCTGGGTATCCTCTAGATAAACCCTATAGCCGGTCACTGGATTATCCGTCTGCTTGCCATCCTCGGCCTGAGACCAGCTCAGGCTGACCGTATGATGGGTCTTATCGGTTACGTTCAGGAGGCTCCCCGTAGGCCAATAAGGCGGGGCAAAGCCGTCTTCTGAAAGGGTGCTGACGGTTTGGGAAAGCACCTCTGAAACATTACCATCCATATCTTTAGCTTGTATTTCGAATCTGTAGTTCGTACCCGGCAAAAGAAGGGGAGCTAAATACTCAGGAACACTAAGATTCAGGTCTGACGGACGAATAAGCTCACTGCCCTTGTATATGCTGACAGTATATTCTACATACCCGTTATCCTGGGCCGCTGTCCATTCTAAGTGAATCTGCTCATATGTTCTTTCCCGAATAGACACAGCACTGCCTTCGGGCCAGTAGGGCTTCTGGATTGCAGTCATTGGGTTTAAATTAACTTCAATTTTTGCAGGCTCGGCGGAAGCATCGTCCGGCACTGGCAAAGCATCGTCCAACTCCGGCAAAATATTATCCGGCTCCGGCCAAGTATCGTCCGGCTCCGACAAAATATCACCCGGCTCTGGCCAAGTATCGTCCGGCTCCGGCGCGGCCCCCTCCTCCTGTGGAATGCTGCGGTCTGCTGTTTCGCTTATATTGAGCGGATCATCAACCTCCTCTGCTTGTATGCTCATGGGCATGGTGATAAGCATCATCACCGCCAATAATAAGGATATTATTTTTCTTAATTTTAACGGCATACTACCCCTCCCGATTAATCCATCTTCTATTCTGTATACCCGGTCATTTTATCCACCGTTCGTACACTCATGGCCAGCGCTTGTTCTCTGGAGGTGTTGGCGTATCCCGCCGCAATCTGGGCCTGGGTCACGGCGCGGGGCATGAATTTGCCGTCGCTGCCCTTGATAATGCCGAGCTTAGCAATATAAAGGCAGTCGTTTAACGCCCAGCCCAAGATATCCGCTTGATCTGTGAAGCTCACCTCAGCTCAAAATAGGGGATCCCCTCGAATGATCGGAAGTTTGTGTTTCAAACTAAATCCTCCTCGTATAAATTCATATTGTGAAAACAGCTACGCTGTGCATCACCAAGCCGTCCCCCGTCTGGAATTGGAAAAACAATTGCTTTACGATAGTTTTTTGACGGCGAATCTCTTTTTCTTTTTCGTTCCGGAAATCTTGATTTTATTCTTCCTCCGGCTTTGCCTGCGCAACTGTGATGCTGAACCCTGCGTCTTTCTCATAGGTGAGCGTAACACTGAAGCCCTCGCCATTTACCGCCGTATACATCATGCCGGTGCCGGTGTTCATCGCAAAGGTTTCCTCGGTAAAACTTTTCTTGATTTCTTCCAGATAGGCCGTAAAGTCTTCTTCCGAGATTTCCTTGATCATAATAAACAGAGAATCGTCGGCCTCCATCACCGAGACAATCTTGCCGTCTTTGAACTCGGGAATCCTTTTTGCCAGGTCGGACGTGGGCCATTCGCCCGCGCCAATGTTCAATTCCTGACCGTCCTCACCCTTGACGACCACCTTGTCGCCGTCAATGTCCGCATCCACGCCGGCACCCTGGAGGATTTTTTCGGCAGCTTTTTCCGCCGCCTTTTCCTTTGCGCCGCAACCGGCAAGAGATAAGGCCAGTAAAAGGACCAACAGCCCCGTTAAAAACTTCTTCATCTTCCTCTCTCCCCTCAATTATTTTAAGATATCGAACGTTCCGATCAGGGGCAGCCTCTTTGCTTTACCGCCAAAGCCGTTCACCAGTCCCATGATGAATAGTGCCAGAACGCCGATGCCAAATACGGGAAGCAGCATCCAGCCAATCACCGGGATGATACCCAGTATCACGTTGCCTGCTATCCCTAAAATCAAGAGCATCAAGGATTGATTGGCATGGAATCTGGCATATTTAGATTCGGGGCAGGCAATCAGCGGCAGGAAGAAAAGCAGATAGGAAAGACCTGCCATCGTTTTGTTCTTTTCGATGTCCTCCGGGGTGTGGATGTTTTGCTCTGTCACGCTAACTACCTCCAAGGTTTTTATGATGTATCTTGAACTTGCTTTACAGCTTGTTGCCGCAGCCGCCGCAGAATCTTGTGCCGGGTGGGTTTTCCCCGCCGCAGCCGGGGCACCTGGCGGCGGCCGGCGCAGTCATGGACGTTCCGCAATGGTTGCAGAAGCGCACCCCCTGCGCATTTTTCGCCTTGCATTTGGGGCAGTCCGCCAGCGCCAGCGAAGCACCGCAGTTGTTGCAGAATTTTCCTGTCCCGGCAGGCTTGCCGCAAGCGGGGCAAACGGTCGTCTTGCTTTCCAGCTTTCCCTTCCAAACAGTGGCGCTTTCAGCGGTTTCCTCAATGTTGCGCCGCATGGCGTCGGCGCGGGCCTTTGCCACGGCGATTTCCTGTCGGGGAGCGCATTCGGTGCACAGGCCCTCGTCCTCGTTGTAGCAGGAATCACAGACCCATTTACGGCAGCCGTGACAGCGGTTAAAGTGCTGCTGGGCTTCGTTTTTTGCCCGCTCAAAGGCTTTTTCATGCTCCTTCTGCCATTCGGGACTCATACCTTCAAACCGATCGGACAGAATGTTCCCGCCCTGCTCCAGCGAATACCCGAGGTTTCCCAGGCGGCCGCCGAGCAGACTTCCCAGCATGCCCACTCCCTGAGCAAGCCCCCGCAGCCCCCGGCCCTTTTTGTAGGTCTCTGATTCAATGAAGCTGCTTTTGTATCCATCCTCACAAAGGTCGCAGTAAAAGGTAAACTGGAAACCCGCCTCAGTGGAGTTGTCTTCATAATTCCTTGTAAAGGATTGCAGCATGGATTCACCTCATTTCCTGTTTGATTTGATTTTTTTGCCGCAGGCCGTGCATTTTTCGTTTTCGAAGAATTGCCGGGCACCGCAACGGGGATTTCCGCATGAGACCATCAGTGACGCACTGCACTGCTCACATTTTTCCCCCGCAAAGGTGGGGTTGCCGCAGGCGGGGCAGGGGATATACAGAGCCCTGCCGCAGCCCGAGCACAGAGGTTGCCCCTTTTTTACAGGCCGCAGGCAGGTGGGGCAGTGATACCCAAAAGGGCTGCTGCTTTGGCAGGAGGGGCAAAACCGTGAATCCGATTCTATGTATGCGCCACAATGGATACAAGGCTGCTTATAGCTTGCCATATCATTCCTCCTGTCCCTGACCGCAGACGGCGCAAAACGTATCCCCTTTTGATACGTGGGACTTGCATCGGGTACAGATGCGAGGGACACAGTCTGTACACATCATGCGATTCTCGTTGAAGTGTTCGTCGCAAACCCACCGATAACAGCAATTGCATCGGTTGAAGTGCAGCCGTGCGTCCTGTTCTCCCAAATGCAGGGCCTCTTTTGGGGTGTCGCAGACAAGAGGCGGAGTGGTATATCCGCTGCCGCAAATCTCACAGAAAAAGGTCAGGCGAAAACCGGCGCTGTCCCGCACCGTCCGGCATTTTGCCGTAAACAGGGGAAGCCCTCTATCCATCCTCATGATCCGTGCCCTCACCTTCTTTTCCCTGCACCTTCATGCTTTCCAACTCGTCAATAAAGGTGCTGAGCTTTTGCAAATTAAAATAATCAAGTCTGTGGATTGCTTCAATAATTTTATCTCGCAACCACTCCTTTTGCACAAAACCACCCTCTTTCGCATTGGCACAAGACCGTTGACTCAGTTAGATTTGCTTGGTAACATAGAGACGATGATTCCATTTCTTTTCAGTTTTATCATTTTCAGTTTCATCATATAGAGAATAACGCCTGCTGTAATCATCACCGGGGTGATTACGGGCCAAAACAGGGGTGATTTTTGGGGTGATTCGTCAAACCCCTTGGCAATTTTAACCAAAAAACGTTTATTCGGCGTCGGTACGATAATAAAACAAGCCTTGCAGAAAGGAATCGGTAATCTTATGAACAAGAAAACTATTGCTTGGACAGTGCTTCTTCTGTTCGTCCTGCTGACTGCCTGCGGGCAAACAACCGGGCTTCATCCGAAAAGACCGGTAACGCTTACCCTGTGGCACAATTTCGGAGGACAGATGCAGGCCATGATGGATGAGCATATCGAGGAGTTTAACGCCACGATTGGCAAGGAAAAAGGAATTGTGGTCAGCGTTACCTCTATTTCCGGCTCGGCTGCCATTCAGGAGAAGTTAACTATGATTGCGGCGGGTGACCCCGGTGCACCCGAGATGCCGGACATCACCACCTGCTATCCGGCCACAGTCGCCCTGCTCGCAAACAAAGGGCTGCTTGCTCCGCTGGACCGATACTTTACCGGCGAGGAGCTTGCGGACTATCTGCCTCGGTTTGTGGAGGAAGGCCGACTGCCTGACGGAAAGCTTTATGTGTTTCCCTTTGCCAAGTCCACCGAGGTGCTTTTTCTAAACCAGACCCTGTTTGATCGTTTTTCCACCGCAACCGGGGTGACGGTGAGCAGCCTTGCCACCTTTGAGGGGATTGCCGATGCGGCGGCACAGTACCACCGCTGGACCGATGAGCAGACGCCGGATATCCCAAATGACGGAAAAGCCTTTTTTACCGCCGATTCATTTTTCAATCTGGCTCAGGTCGGCATGGAGCAAATGGGAGTTTCCCTCTTTGACGGAGAGAAGCTTAGGCTGGACACGCCGGAATTCCAACGAATCTGGAACGTCGTTTTTGAAGCGGCAGTGAAAGGCGGCTACGCCATTTATGACGGCTATTCTTCCGACCTCTCCAAGACGGGCGATATCCTCTGCTCCGTGGGTTCGACAGCGGGTATTCTCTTTTATGGCGAGGAGATTACCTACCCAAACAATGTGAAGGAGGCTGTGGAATACACTGTTTTGCCCTATCCAACCTTTGAGGGCGGCAAAAAAATCGCCATCCAGCGAGGGGGCGGTTTAGCGGTGGCCAAATCCTCGCCTGAAAAGGAAGAAGCGGCCGCTTTGTTCCTCAAATGGTTTACCTCTCCGGTGCAGAACATGCGCTTTGTTGCGTCTACCGGCTATCTCCCGGTGACCGGTCGAGCTTTTGCCAATCACATGGAGCGGGAGATCACTCAAAACAATAACCCAAATATTCAAAAGCTGCTGCGCACTGCCACCACCGTTCACGGAGAATATGACTTTTACATACCACCGGTATTTGATGCCTTTAACAGCGTTAGCGGGAGCATGGAGGCCAACTTTTTTACCATAGCAGCACAAAGACACGAGCGGTATATGGCACACATCACCGCAATTGAGCCCGGCGCCGCATATGAGGCAGCGGCAAGGGGTGCCCTAAAAGAATTTATTGCAAGACAACCGTAAACAGGAGGGAATGCAGATGCTAAAACGGGGCTTCATCGAGACCCTGGGGCTTTACCGTGAGGCGATACGCCGTGGCGGTCAAAACGGCCTGCCTATGCGTCTGCGGTTGTTTCTTTTTCTGATTTTGTTCCTCAACACCATCATGCTGGGTGTTCTGCTCATCCTGTTTTCCTCCGGCGTGTTCAAGACCGGATTACTTGAACACAGGTCAGTTCTTGGAAGTGAGCTGACACACATTGCACAGGATATCTATAAATCCTTTGGTACTGTTTCGGTGCGGGCAGCAGACCTTGCCAAAGAACTCTCGGTAGAGTTGGAACGGAATCTCAAAGAACACGGCAGTTCGGCTGCTTCTTTGCAGGAAAGCCCCGATTTGCTGGAGCATCTGCTGGAGGATGAGCTGGGCAGGCTTACCGGCGCTTTGGAGAAGTCGGGCGCCAGCGGCGTCTTTCTTCTGCTGGATGCGACCGTCAATCCTGCGCTGCCCGATGGGGCGGATTCCCGGGCCTGCCTTTACCTGAAAAACATGGAGCCGAATATCGTCAACGGAATGGCGGCGAACCTGCGCTTTGGGGTTGGTCCCATGGCGATTGCAAGGAATCATGGAATCCACCTTCTTCCCCAGTGGCAGATGGAAATGGATGTGGGAGAGTCTCCCGGTTTTATAGAGGTCATGGCTGCCGCAAGGGAACAAAAGCGTCCTCTTTCCCGCCTTTACCGCTGGAGTGAGGCAATGCTTCTGCCGGGTGGCGGCGAGCGGATCATGCTCTGCACCGTGCCACTCGTTGCTTCTGACGGTACGGTGTTTGGCGTGTGCGGCTTTGAGGTAAGCGAGATGCTGTTTAAGCTCTCCCATGCACCGGAATCAGAGGGCTATGACCATTTGTTTTGCCTGCTCTCTCCGCTGGAAGAAAATACGCTGCGTCTGTCCGGTGCGCTCTTTGCCGGCAACTTTGCCGCAGGCCCCGCTGCGCCGGAACACACTCAAATTGAGATATCCTCCGGCTCGGGCGGTTTTTACAGCTACCGGCAGCCGGAAAAGGAGGACTATGCCGGCTTGCACGAGACAATATCCCTGTATCCGGTTGATTCTGCATATGGGGATGAGCAGTGGGCGGTGGCACTGATGATGCCCGATAAAGGACTTAATCTGCTGATTTCGGACAGGAGCCGCAACCTGATCTTAGGACTTCTGTTACTTATGTTTGTGAACGTTGGTCTTGCATCGTTTATCAGCCACCGATATATACGGCCGGTGGCTGCGGCCTTGGAACACCTGAAGAAACCTGATCCCGCCGCCAAAACCAAAATTCCTGAAATTGACGACCTGATCAAATTTCTCGCGGCTCAGGACGAATTGCCTGTGCCGGCAGAAACAAAAGAACTCCCGGCACAGGAGTATTCCACCCTGTATCAGGAGTTTATAAAGAATATCAAATCGCTTTCGGCCGCCGAGACCTCCGTTTTTAATTTATATGTACAGGGGCATACCGCAAAGGAAATTGCCAAGATTCTTTGTCTTTCCATCAATACCATCAAAACCCATAACCGGCGTATTTATATGAAGCTGAACGTTACCTCCCGCAAGGAGCTGATGGTGTATATTCAGATGATGGAGGAGGTAAGCTGTGCAAATGCGGAAAACAATTGAACCAAGAGAACTGAAGACCTTTGCATCACGCATCAGGTGGATTATAAGAGAAAGGCAGATTAAGCAGGTAGACTTCGCCAGAGCGCTTGGCGTCAGCGCAAATTATGTCTACCTGCTGACCAGCGGCAGGAAAACCTCCATTTCTGAAACGCTGGCACGGCTGATTGAAAGCACCTACGGCTACCCCGCCGAGTGGGTTCTTAGCGGGAAATGGCAGGAAAAAGACGAGGTGCCATATAGCGATTTAAAGGGTGACATCATCGGGAAAGTGAAACAGATGGATAATGAGGAACTGCGGGCAGTGGCGGCCTTTGTACGCTCTTTGCACGAATCGGATAGGAAATAAGCGAATATAGGAAAGCATGCAAATTGGCATCCTGTTTTGCCCACATCGTGCTGAATGCGACCTCCAAGAATGGTGGTGTGATCCGCCACAAATTCAAGATAGCTCCTTAAAAAAGTGGGATTGACCGAAAAAAGCTCTAAAAAGCGCTCTTTGTCGATCTCTGCAATCATTGTCGGCTGCTTTGCGGTGATCGTCATAGGATCATGGGGGCTTTTGAAAAGAGCAGATTGCCACCCAAAATTTCGTCGCCGTAAAATTCCGCTATGGTCATCCGGTTGCCCGCCTCGTCAATGCGTTCAACGCTCACATGCCCGGATAATTAAAAGAGGGCTTTTCTCCATCAAGCCCATATCCTAGGCTACGGTTCAAAAAGAACCCTAAGCAATGCAAAAATAGCCGTCAGCTGACGGCTATTTATCCCAGGTTTTTAACGGTTCCCGGGGCACAAGCACCGGTTGACCAATCTGCAGGGGACCTGATAAGTCGTTTAACTTTGCCAGTTGACCGGCGTAGGCCTCCGTTTTATAAAACTTTTGGGAAATGATCGCAAAGTTATCCCCCTTTTGAATTTGATAGGGCAAAAGCTCATTGCCTATGTTTTTTGGTTCAGGGGTCGCTACCCTGTTTTCAGGAGGAGATGTGTTTTTTGATGGCAATAATTTTTGTTCCTCAATTTGTTTCTTTAAGCTAATATTCTCTTGTTCCAGACGATTAACTTCTGCTGTCTGCTTAAAAAGAAACCAACACATACAAAGATAAATTACAAACAAAAGTCCACCCGCTACTAACTTCCAATCCACGTGGGGGTTTGTTTTAACACGCAGTTCCCTTTCCAGTTGACCCACTGTTTTACCTTCAATGGACCGATTACGAATCGTTCTCAATCCCTTCCCTAGACTTTGCTAATAATTGACGATAAAATGACCCTGTCTTGCTGTGTAGACAGGGTCATTCATGTTCTTAGGCAAACTTGCTAGGATCTTCTAAGAAATAAACTACATAAGCCTTCTCAGGGTCTTGCCTTATTTCTTCCATAATGGAAGGACCCACAGATACTTCACCAATTAGGTTGATATCGGAATGAATGTCAAAATCTTCGTCCTCTTGGGGCTTTAAAACCTCTACCCCCGGGCTGGGGTCTTTGGTTTGAATATTCAAGGCTAGATATTTTTGCTTCGCTTCTTCAGGATTTTCTGCAAAAATAATTCTTGTATTCGTTGGATGCTGCACGGAAAATACCTCCATTACTATTATAATTAGGGTTCCTTCATTAAGTATGGTTATATTTTACTACCGTCCTAATTATTAGTGTACACTTATAAACCCAAACATTCAATAATATCTTTACCAAAACTATATTCTAACTAAATATTTTTAGTATATCCACACATTTTAACCGAAATTCTAAATTATCTTTTTCAAACACTTTAAGTCCTTGGGCAGTATCGTTCTTCTCCAGTGTCTGCACACTATCTACAAAACAAAGGGGGGGAAATAACACACACCACCAATTTTGTCCTTTTCCTTCTCCAATTACAACCCTTACCGCATGATAATCGCCGGCTGGTAAGGTTAAATTACCATAACTTTTGGTAGGAAAATAAAAATGTCCCATGACAACCTCTACTGGGTACTCTTCCCCCTCCCGGCGAATCTGTTCCTGAGCAATTCTTTGGATCTCAGCCATGTTTGTTGCTACTATTTTTTCAGCCTCTTGTCGGCTATTGACGCCACTAAATCTTTTTTTCATTTCTTCTACGACCACATCTCTAACATGTAGTTTGAGTGTCTGATCTGCAAAACTATCGCTATTGGCTATCACATGAAATCGAATCAATTCACCGGCAAACTCATGTTGAACATAGGTCCGGTAAGACCAAAATGAAATAATCAGCATCACCACAAAGGCTAAGGTGATATAAACTAATTTATTGAATCTACTCAACAACCATACACCCCACATACACTAATTAACTATCTAAGAGTATGTGAGTTTTCTGTAAATTTTATACATATAAAATACCACCGCCTTAACCGTGGTATAGTAACAGTCTTCCATGCCGAACGACACTGGCAGGAGATGAAAACTTTGTGTCATCCTTCGCTACCGTTCAGGATGACATGGCTGAAGGCAAAAAAGCCCAAGGCCCACGGCTCATGGCCATGGCCATTTTTCAGGACAATTAATCAATGCTGGTGATTGTTGCAGGAACCCTCTAGCTCAATGTAATCTTCAAATTGATCTCTCAGGAACAAATCGACCAAGGGACGCTGGCTGCCGGACACATTCCATTGTACCAACATCCCCGCCTCATCGTTTCTTATTATTTTACCCCTTGTCTCCGGTGCAATATCACCCAGTTTTACCTTGGCCTTTACCCATACTTCCCCTCGGCTATTATGCACCGCCAACATTTGGCGCGCCATTTCTAATGTGTGCATTAGACCGTTCATGGTTTCCTCAACCTTGTTCTGGGATAGCATTTCAATGCCCTCGGTACATAGTCTAATGACAGTTTCTAATTTTACCTTCGGAGTTTCTCTTTCCATTTCAAACCTCCTGGCATTTTAATAATGTGGTGGCTTATTTTTAATGGGACATTTTTGACAGTAACAGTTATCGCATTCTTCCTGACAGGAAGTATTACACTTGCACTCTATATCCTCATAAATACACTTCAATTTGGTTCCTTCCCCCCAACCGTCCACTTGACATCCTTGATCTCTTAGAGATGTATTTTTATGATAGCATTCATGCCAGGTAATAGTCGTTTACCATGGTAATCATCTATACTTATTTTTACAGGAACCCGTTGCGTTACCTTCGTAAAAGTATTGCCGGAATTTGTTTGTGGCAGTAAGGAAAAAACAGAATTTGCTGCATTACCTATGGAAATGACTTTACCCTCAAAACGAACGCCGGGAAAGGAATCAATGGTGTATTCTACAACCTGACCAATTTTTATTTTATTTAGTTCATTTTCTTCGATATTGGCTGTTATGTATAGATCATCAAGGTCTGTCATGAGAGCCATGGCAGAACCGGGTGTTGCCATTTCACCAACGTGGGCAATCTTTTTTAGAATTGTCCCAGTGATAGGTGCTTTAATTACAGTTAAATCAAGGTTGGCACCGGGCTGCAGGGTAACATCGGATAGGCGGCCAATAAACCCACCCTGTTCCAACTCTTGGTTTTCCTCAATGGGAAATTCGATAATCTGTCCAGATAACTGCGGACTGACCTTAATAATATTGCCATCTACCCTCGCATCTTCAGTGGACACATAATGGGCATTCTGATACCAGTAATAATAAGAAACCGCTGCCAAGCATACGACCATAGCTGCTAGAACTAGATATATCTTTTTCTTTTTCATGGCTACCTCCGTATCTTATTCGATTGGGCTCGCTATTTATTCAGTACAATCTCGGCAAACATACCGGGTTTCAAAACATTATCGGAGTTATCCAATTGTATTTTTACAGGATAAGCCTTTGTTTGGGGATCAGTTGCCAAGGCAATGTTGTTTATTTTGCCCGAAAATGTTTTCCCCGGAATCGCCGGAACCTTTACCTCAACCGCTTGATCATTTTTTAACTGATTAATTTGGTTTTCGCCCACCGATGCTTTGATCACCACTTGGCTTAGATTGACCAAGGACAATACGGCAGTTTGGGTACCCGCCATTTCGCCCGGGTTAATATTTTTTGCAGTGATAACTCCTGCAAAGGGAGCTTTGATAAACATATCATCGTAGGCGATTTGTTTTCTTTTTAAAGAAGCCTGGGCAGTTTTCAGACCAACTTCAGCCTTTTTGTAGGGACCCTCATATAGATTATCATAATCCGCTTGGGAAATGGCCTGGGAGGCCATCAATTCTTTGCCCCTTTGATATGTCTTTAGGGCTAAATCTGCATCAACCTGGGCCTTTTCAACAAGTGTAACTGCCTCTTCAAATTCTGCGGCCTTGTCTTCCGCCGAAAGGCTAACAAGCAGTTGACCGGCTTTGACTGTGCTGCCAATATCAACATGGACAGCAGCAACTTTGCCAGCTACCTTACTGACCAAATTAGCTGACTGTATCGCTTCAATTTTGCCACTCAAGACAGGTGTGCTTTGTTTTTCTTGTTCCGTATTCTGCTTCGTGGCGGCAGTTTTTTGCGTTTCTCCATTAGGTATCGGCACATCCCCTGAGTTGGCACATCCTGTCTGAAACACCAGCACCATGAATAATAGGGCAGTGACTATATGTTTTTTTGTCAACGAATAAACCTCCATTCGATAATCCTATAGGCCGTGCAAATTAAATTCGCCACCTATAGCCAGCTTCCTTCAGACTAAAATAATTTTTCCTATATATATAAATAAACTTACAGGCAACGTCAAAATTGGTACGAACCGGGCGGTCACAAGTTTACCGATTTCGCTCCGTCCATCAACGGGCCAGGCACCTCGCTTGCCTAAGTTAATGGCTAACAGCTAACGGCTATTTTTCGTGACAAAAAGCTTGCAATAATTATTTAGTTTTGTTATTTTTGTTACAAAGCTAACGCTAACTAGCTAGGAGGAGATGACCTTTGACCACACTAAACTACGCCAGCCCCTTTGAAAGATTAATTGCTAGAATTATTGATAAGGTTGTCATAACAGCGCCAATATATTTGTGGTTTGGCACCCAAGACAATCAAAGAATGATAGAAGCCATTGGTGGTGGTGTTCTTCTGGTTATCATTATCATCCTGAATCTGCTTTGGGATGGCCAAACAGTGGGTAAGAAGGCTATGAAGATTAAAATCGGATCAAACAAAGGAGAAAAATTACATTTTGGACATTACCTGCTAAGGGAATTTTCTTTTACCCTATTTCCTGTCTACCTAATAACCAACACATTTGTGCAAACTACCTGGTTATTTTGGATGCTGACCACAATGGTTTTAGTATTAATGTATGGCCGAGGCATTCATGACTTTTTAGCCCAAACTGTCGTCGTTAAGGCCCAGGTAAACAGTGACATTAATCAAAGCTAAAACCCCCTTGCGGGGGTTTTTACATGTATACATCAATAATTAAGCCGGCAATTCGGTCCACCTCGGCCACGGCGTCGATATTATCCTTCTCTTCACCCAGCAGCTTTACAGTAAGTTCTTCCACTTCCCTATTTATTATTTCTACCCGGGTGTAGAAAGTGCTGTAATTGATACTGCGGTCATGACGCAACTTATGGTAATTTTTCAGTACAAAGGTAAGGTAGTCCTTAATACTATCCTTATATTGTCTGACATTTTCTTCAGTGACGGCAGATTTTAAATTATCCCCTGCTACGCTGACTTTATCCAACAGTTCTTGAAGCTGCTTATGGGCATAGTCTTTTTCTTCATTCTCCAGCACCTTAGAAAATACTTGTTTGGCCTTAGATGTCTCTAAGGAACCAGTTGCAGTTCTGCTTTTGTCATTTTGTTTATTGCTAGATATTGCTGATATTTTCACATTTTACCCCCATAAAAAGATAATTGCCCATAATTTCGTTATTAGCAAACCTTTTTCCTTTTTAGCGTAGAAAACATTTTAGAAAATGTATTGTCCCTACCAAAATTAAAGGAAATAATAGTACCAATTAATAAAACATTGGGGCAAAGGATAGTAGTGACAAAAATAACTATTGTATCTTTAGATTTTTTCTGTTAAATTATTAAAAACGCTAACAAAGGAGGGTGACAAATGGCCGAGGTTGTTACAGTTAACACAAGGGAGGATATATTTCCCCAGTATTTAAACACGCCGATTGGTGATTTAATTGAATATCACAACTTTAACAAGCACTTTTTTAATTCAGACAAAAAATATGATCATGCAGAGATTTTAATAGGTATGTGTATGGATAACCGTAAGCGCCTTAATATCCCAGAGAGATTTGCCTACGTAATCCGCACCGGGGCGGGAAATCTACGCACTTCGGAATTTAAAGTATCCTATGCCATTGGTGTCGGTGGTGTAAGAGCCATTGCATTAATCGCCCATAATAACTGTGGCATGGCTAACTTAAAAGCCAAAGAGCAGAAATTTATTGATGGTCTCGTTGAAGTAGGCTGGGATAGAAAAGCCGCAGAAGATCATTTTAATCATTTTGCTCCCATGTATGAAATTTGCAACGAATTAGATTTCGTTCTAGCTGAGGCCAATAGACTCCGCCAAAGATATCCCAAAGTTATCGTTGCACCCATGATGTATCAACTGGAAGACAATCGACTTTATTTATTAAAAGATGACCAACAGGTTTCCCAATCGATTCATCAATCTGCTTAATCTGAACAGGGTAAAATTACCCTGTTCTTTATTTTTTTAACAGCCAGCCAAAGAATTAATCCCCCATAAAAAAGGAATTATAAAACAGGATTCTAAAACTATCTGGGGAGGTAACAAAATGGCTCAAAAACTTAAAGATATGATGACTCAAAATATTGCTACTGTCAGCCCGCAACAATCGATTCAGGAAGCAAGCCAACTTATGAGTCAGCATAATGTAGGCTCCATTCCCGTGGTGGAAAATGGTCGCTGTGTGGGTATTGTGACAGACCGTGACATTGCCCTACGGGCTGTATCCCAGGGACAAAGCCCTTCTTCCACCACTGTGCAAAGTGTTATGACTGCTGAGGTTGTAACTGGCAGTCCAGAAATGGATGTTCACGAAGCTGCCAACCTAATGGCCCAGCGTCAGATACGCCGTCTTCCTGTGGTGGATAATGGTTCAGTAACTGGCATTGTTGCCTTAGGAGACCTGGCTACCCAGAATATTTACCAAAATGAGGCTGGACAAGCCTTGTCCCAGATTTCCGAACCTGCATCTTCCACTTCTATGTAAAGTATAAGAAGTAAAGTAAAAGAAGTGTCGCAAAACTATTTTTCAATAGTAGCGGCACTTCTTTTATTCAATTTCACAAATCCATCATTCCCATTTAGTTACTCCCGAACAAAATATTATATTTACTTTATTTCTATTGGTCAAGATGAAATTTTTGGTATTGTATATTTTTACTGGAGTATTTTTATAGTAAAGTGTTATAATTTATATTGTTTAACATTTACTAAAATCGCAAAGGAATGGATAATTTGAGTTTATTAAAAAAAGTCGCTGTACACTCCATCTCCCGTAAGAGCTTTGGCAAAGCCTTTGATATTGCCTTACGCAGTCGTTTCAGCAAGGTTTTAATCAAGCCTTATATAAAATTATATAAAGTAAACCGCTCAGAGATAAGGCCCCCCAAAGAATACAAAAGTCTTACCGATTTTTTTTCCAGAGATATTTGCCCTTCCCTACGCCCCATTGCACCCGGTCAGAATGTAGTGGCAAGTCCAGTGGATGGAAAAATTGCTGACCTGGGTTATGCCAAGGAAAATAAAATTATTCTGGCGAAAAATAATTCCTATTCCATTCCCGAGTTATTATCCGGCCAGGATTTAGAGGAATTTAGGAACGGGTTTTATCTAAACATTTACCTAAGCCCCAGAAACTACCATCGCATTCATATGCCTTACCCTGCCAAAGTCATTCAACACAAGTATATTCCAGGGAAGGTTTTTCCAGTTAACAACCTGGGTATCACAACCATTAAAGATCTATTTGCTAAAAATAGACGAACCTACACCCTATTTCAGACCCCCCACGGTCATAAGTTTACCCTCATCAAAGTAGGGGCCTTGGGTGTGGGAAAGATTGTTTCCAACTTCACCCTTGGTCAGGAAATTCAAAAGGGTATGGAAATTGGCCGTTTTGAGTTTGGGTCTACCATCATTATGATTTTCCAAAGGGGTTCTTTCATACCGGGTAAAAATTTATTGGCCAACATGGAGATCAAAATGGGTCAACCGCTTGGGTCAATCTTGCAATATGAATAACCGATTAATTTTAGTCACAAACCGCTGATGGCAAAGATAATTTTAAATACAAAAAGAAAGACGAGGGCAATTTACCCCGTCTTTCTTTTTGTATTAGATCGAATCATTCAGTTCTTGTTCAGCTTGGATAATCTGGTCTTTGGTCATACCCATTTTAACTAGCCTTAGTGTTAACGCCTCGGCCCAGAGCTGGCTTTTATCGTGAATCTTTTTGTATTTTTTAGTCAAGTTCTTGTATCTCTTGCCACGATCCTCACTGTTTGACATAAGAATTGTGAGGATAAAGCGTCCCTTGATGGTCTCTTCCTTGTCCAAGTTGAGATAATCACTATTTAAGAAATCAAGGACATCTTTATAATAAGCTTCAAATTCTTCATAGGGTATTTCGGTATCCATATTAAGATACCCTTTCATTTTTTCAAAAAAATTTTCCATATCGATAACCCCTTCTAAAATACAATTACAGACTAGGCTGCATCTTTTCTATTTTAATATAAAGTTTCTCCCTTGACTACCTTAATCTCTTTCTATTTTTCAATATAACCATAAATCATTTAAAATAAAAGGAACCGTCCGGCGGTTCCTTTTATTTTCTATCATTACGTTAAAAGTTCTCCGCCCACTTTACAAGAGGCAATTCAAATATCTGGGCGATATGCGTATCCTTTGGTCTGATTCTCACTGTATAGCCCGAGGTTCCCTTCTTCAGTTCCAGCTTAGCCTCGTATAGGTAGGTATTTTCACGAACTACCTGTTTAATTTGCATGGGTATCAACCGGGTAGCTTCCAAACCATGGTCACTTACCTTGCCATATACCAATTCGACAATTAGATCCTCTGGTCTGATTGATCCCAGGTGTACTTCGGCCTTAACATCGATTTCATTTCCTGCCAACCATACCTGTGGTTGATCAATCTGAATCGAGTTAAAGGAAAGCTGATGCCAATTATGGGTCAAGTTATTTTTAAACTGCTGCACCTGATCAGCCAATTGGCATTGATCCGCTTCAAAGGCCATTCCCCTTAGAGCCGCCTTTAGATAAAATTCTTGCGTATATTCTTTGACCATGCGTTCTGTACTAAATTGCCAAGGAATGGTGGCCAAGCAATCCTTCATGCGCCGCACCCACTCTCGCGGCAGACCATCCACTCTGCGGTAATAATAAGGCACCATGATCTGTTCTAACAAATCAAACAGCGAGCCGGCATCTTCTCGGTCCTGTTCATCATTATTATGGTAATCCCTATCGGTCCCCACAGCAAAGCCATTTTCACCATTGTAGGCCTCCGGCCACCAACCGTCCAGCACACTGCAGTTAATAACACCATTGACAGCAGCTTTTTGACCGCTGGTTCCACTTGCTTCATGGGGCCTGCGGGGAGTGTTTAACCATACATCCACTCCTTGCAGCAAATGACGGGATACATTAATGTCATAGTCTTCTACAAAGACGATCTTCCCTCTGAATTGTTCTTCATAAGAAAAATCATTAATCATTTTAATTAATTCTTGACCTGGTCCATCGGCTGGATGCGCTTTGCCGGCAAAAATAAGCTGAACGGGCCGTTCCGGGTTATTAAGCAATCTAGCCAATCTTTCTTTATCCCTAAACAGTAGGTAAGCCCTTTTATAGGTGGCAAATCGTCTGGCAAAGCCGATGGTTAAAATGTCTTTGCTTAAATAACCGGCGCATTCACGAATTAGTTCCAGTGGTTGAAAGTTTCGTTCCATACGACGGAAGATATTATTTTGCACAAATTTAATCATTTTGCCCTTAAGAACTTGGTGAATAGACCATAACTCCTGGTCCGGAATATCATAGACCCTTTGCCACTGGTCTGGCCCGGATATATTCTGGGTCCAGTCCGGGCTAATATATTTTTCAAATAGCTCTCTAATCTCTGGTGCCACCCAGGTCTCTGTATGAACACCGTTTGTCACTGATTGAATGGGAATCTCCTCTAAGGGGATACCAGGATAAAGATGAGCAAACATCCTTTTACTTACTTCGCCGTGTAGTTTGCTTACTCCATTGGTAAAGGCGGCATGATGCAGTGCTAACAAGGTCATATTAAAACCATGGCGATTGGAGTCCCAACCTAAACCCATAAAACCTTCTCGATCTAGTTTCAATTCTTCATAAAGATAACCTAAGTAACGGTCAATCATATCCGCATCAAAAACATCATGCCCTGCCGGCACCGGTGTATGGGTGGTAAATATGGTGCTGGCCCGAACTGCCTCCTTGGCACTGGCAAAGGGAACATGATTCTGAATTAGCTCCCGGATGCGTTCTATTATTATAAAGGCCGCATGCCCTTCATTAATATGCCATGCTGTTGGGGCAACACCCAACTTACGCAAGGCCTTAACCCCGCCAATGCCTAAAATAATCTCCTGGCAAATACGGGTATCCTGGCCGCCGCCATACAATTTGGAGGTCAAAAGTCTATCTTCTCGACTATTTTGAGTTAGGTCTGTATCTAAAAAGTATAATACAACCCGCCCCACTTGAAGTTGCCATACCTTGACAAAAACATCCCGGCCCGGCAGACGCACCGTGATAATGACATCCCCACCTTCTGGCTGGACAGCCGGTGTAACAGCCATTTCATTAAAATCCATAAAGGAGTAATGGGCCTCCTGCCAGCCCTCCCGATTAATGCGCTGGCAAAAATAACCTTGTTTATAAAGAATTCCTACCCCCACAAAGGGAAGTCCTAGGTCACTGGCAGATTTACTATGATCACCTGCCAACAAACCTAATCCCCCACTATAAACCGGGTTGGATTCGTGAATGCCAAATTCTGCTGAAAAATAAGCGACCAGTTGGTTATTTAGTTCGGGGTAGGTTTTTCTATACCAGGTATCCCCCTGCATATAGTTATCAAAATCTTTCATTACCCTTTGATACAGGTCGCAATAGACTGCATCCCCTACCGCCTTATTTAAGCACTTTGTATCCACATTAAGCAAAAATTTAACCGGGTTGTGATTAACCTTTTCCCATAGGATTGGATCCAATTTACTGTAAAGTTGCTCAGCCAGTGGATGCCAGCTAAACCATGAATTACGGGCTAACTCAGCCAACCGGTTAATGTTCTCAGGCAATTCCGGAATTACTGACACGGTTCTAAAGGAATACATTCTACCCCTCCTCGAAAAATATAGAATACACGTATAATTCTATGACGTTGCCTGAAAGTTTAACACATTTGGTTTATTTTAACAGTAAAAAATAAAAAAAAATGGGCCCTTTGCCCATTTTTTAAATATTAGGCTGGTTCCCTTTCCCTTTCTTTGGACAATACGGACAGAACAGCACCAGCCAAAACGATTATCCCGCCTAATAATTGTAACCATGTCATACGTTCACCAAACAAAATGGCAGAAAACAGAATGGTAACCAAGGGTTCCACCATACTAAGTATCGCTGCCCGGGTAGAGCCAATTAATTTCAAACCATGAAAAAGGGTAAATATCGCTAAAACTGTGCAAACAAGGGACACTCCTATGGTGGCGAACCAGGCCTTGGCAGTAAGCTGAAAAGTTAAACTGCCACTGGATATGCCAATGACAGCAAGGGATATCGAGGCAAATAGGCAAATAAAGGCACTGGTCTCCAGGGGTGAGGCATTTTTCAAAACCCTATTGCCAAATAGAAAATAACCAGAGTATGAAAGACCGGCACCCAAGGCCAGAAGCACACCAAACACATTGATGTTGCCAAAGGAAGTTCCCAGAACCATTGCCAGCCCCAGTAAGGATATGCTAATCGAACCCACCGTTTGCTTCGTTAGTTTTTCTTTTTCTACCAAGGAAGATCCGATTGCTACAAATATAGGATACGTATAAAAAATTAATACAGCCAGGGAGACCTGTATATATTTTACTGAAGAAAAATACAAGGTTGATTGTACTGTATAAAAGCCGCCCCCCAACAGCACGAGGTGTTTAATATTTTTAGGTATCGAAATCTTTTTATTTTTCCACTTTAGGTAGGTAAAAAAACATACACTAGCTAAAATAAAACGAAATAAAAGCAATGCTGTTACACTGGCCCCGCCCGCATAGGCATAGAGGGCAAAAATAGGAATAAAGGCAAAACTAAAGGCCGATAGGACTATAAGAAAAACACCCTGATAAAAGGGACTCACAATGTTCACCTGCTTTTTAAATTTACTGAAGCTCCCAACAAGTCATCCCAAACGCATAATTCATATTTATTGTCACATATTAGTCATAACAACTACAAGGAGGTCAAATTATGCCACTGAATAATTCCAGTGATACCGAGAAGAAAAAGGAAAACCCAACAACCCCTTGCTTTGTCTATGAACCAACTGGGTCTGCAACTTGTATTAATTTAGACGGAAAAACAGAATATGGTCATTACAATTTGACCGATAATAATCTATCTGGTGGCACCGGAGATAATCCCCTAGCTGAATAGGAGATTATCTCCTAAGTTTACCTCGTCATTAATCGCGTAATCTCACCCAACAGCCTTGTTAGCTCCGGACTGGCTAAATCCCGCTGGCAAGGCGGCAAATCAATTGTGAATTCCCTTCGCACGGAGGTAGGCTTATTTGAATAAACCAACAATTTATGACCTAACAGCAGTCCCTCCGTTAGATCATGGGTCACAAATAAAATGGTATTTTGCTTTACCTCCCACATCCTGGCAACTTCTTGTATCAGGGATAGGCGAAGTGCAGTATCCAGGGACTTAAAGGGTTCATCCATCAGCAGTAATTGATGGGGAAAGGCAAAGGCCCTGCAAAGTGCCAGACGTTGTTTCATACCACCGCTTAAGGTATGCGGGAAGTTATCTTTGTAGGCTGCTAACCCCATTAATTCTAAATAGCGGTTGCTAATCTCCCTGCTCTTAATCGGAGAAACTTTATCTTGAAGCACAAACTGGATGTTACCCTCTACGGTTTCCCAGGGCAATAACCGGGGTTCCTGGAAAACATAGCTCACCTGTAGTCCCCCAAGCCCAGTAATACTACCTCCATCTGCCTGCAGCAAGCCAGCTAGCAGTTGCAGGGTGGTGGTTTTACCAGAACCAGATGGGCCTAAGATACAGGTAATTTGCCCTGGTTCCAGACTGAAAGACAAGTCCTTAAGCACCTGAGTTTCCTGAAATAATTTGTCAACTTCTTTTAATACAATCATTTAGCACCTCCAAGCTGTCAGGTGTTTCTGTAATAAACGCAAACCATAATCTGTTACAAGGCCAAGCAAAACCAACAGAAAAGTCCAGGCAAATACCTCCGATGTTTCTAAATTTATTCTGGACACGGCCATACCCGCACCAATACCCCTCTGGGTACTGAGAAATTCAGCCATTGCCACTGCTTTCCAGGTGGTACCCAGGGCAGCTGACATGCCTGCCAAAAGGTAAGGAAGCACTTGGGGCAGATATACCTTTACGTATATCTGCCGCTGGTTCACTTTAAAAACCTTGGCCATCTCGGTGTACTGTTGGTCAACATTACTAACTCCTTGTACCACATTTATCAGTATCAAGGGCAGTGTGGTAATAACTACCACAAAAACCGGAACCCGTTCGGAGCCAAACCAAATCATGGCCAGAACCAGCCAAGAAATAATCGGAACCACTTGCAAAATTACCACCAGTGGCTGCATTAGGCGACGGGCAACCCGGTTGATACCCATTAATAAGCCCAGGGGTATCCCGATCACAGCAGCAATTAAAAAACCCGTAAGCCCCCTGAAAATAGTACTCTGGGCATGAACCCACAGTTTGCCGCTGAGTCCTAAATGCCATAAAGCTTGCATGGTCTCAAGGGGGGAAGGAACCAGTACCGGGTTATAAAAACTTGCTATCCATTGCCAAGAGATCAATAAAAAGAGGAGGCTAAGTAAGGGTAACCCCTTACTTAGCCAGATAGAATTTTTCATCGGGCAGTTCCCCCCCCACCATATCTGGCGAGAAGCTTAATAATTTAGCCAAATAGTTTTCCACATCCGTCTTAGCATCTTCTGCGATAACAAATTTCAAATTCGTTCGTTCCATTGATTTTACAAAGATTGGTCCCGGTATATTAAAATTTTCCTCCATGAGGGCCGACACTGACGCAGGGTCAGCTACGGTTTGCTCCAAGGCTTCTTGATAGGCCGTTCTTATTTTACTGATGGCAGCTGGATATTCCTTAACAAATTTATTTTGCACCACCATCCCGGTTTGTGGCAGGTTGCTGTTATTTTCTGCTAACTGCCATTCCTTATGAAAATCTAAAATGACTTTGGCAGACTGGTTTTTGTTTAAAACCTGGGTAACCATTGGTTCCGGTAAGACAGCGGTTTTTACCATACCTTGAATCATCATTTGAGCAATTTCCGGCGAATTACCATACTTCAATGTCACATCGGTGGTCTTGATATTATTCTTTTCCATGAGGTAACGGGCGATAATATCCGGACTAGCACCTTGGGCACCCACATAAACTTCTTTGCCCTTTAAATCCTGCCACTGGGAAATACCTTGGTCCGTTGACAGTAAGTAAAGAATGCCCCAGGTAGATACGTTATCTAAGGAAATGTCTATCCCTTTGTTGTAGAGTTTAGCGGCAGTGTTTATCGGCAAAATAGTATAATCCGCTTCCCCTTTAACCACCCTGGCAGTGGCTTCCTCCACTGTTTTATAAGGGATTAATTCAATTTGAACTTTCTCTCCCAAGGGCTTGCCCTCAGCCATTTTTAGCAGAGGCGCAGTGGGTGGTCCCGTTGGTACTTGAATGGTAATTTTCTCAGGCATTTTTTCCTGGGTTGCGGTATTTGAACGACTACCACTACTAACACACCCTGTAAGCAGGCTCAGCACAAAAAGCAGACCCACCAGCAGAACACTTTTTTTCATAATAGAATCACCCTTAATCGAATTTATTTGTAACCTTATATTTATTAAACAATAATATTCTATATCCTGCTTTAAGCTAAGGTAATCGTAGGTATAATTATATATTAACAATTAACTAGCGGAAGGAGAGTATACTAATGAAAATTATAGACCACTTAAATCGATACGTTTCAAATGTTAATAATTTTATAACTTTTTATCGTGATGTCCTTAATTATGAATTGATTGATCAGGGCATAAAAGCAAATGGAAAGAATTATGCGATTCTTAAAGGTGAAGGACATGAATTATTTATTTCTGAAAGGAATGAGTTTTCAATAGAAAGAGAGCAAAACCTTAGACATATCGGTTATTATATTAAAAATGTTGCTGAATTATTAGCTGCTTTGAAATTAAAAGGCTATATTGAAAAGGAACGGGAAATTATCATTAAACCATTTTCAAGGCAATTCTATATAAAGGACCCGGATGGATTTGAGATCGATTTGATTCAATGGACAGATAAACCGGCATTTTATAATTACCTAAAAAATAAAAATAACAACTAGGCAATTTTTTTGCGACAGGGGGAAACCGTCCCCACTGTCGCAAAAGGTTAGGCCCTTTGCCTCATAAATTCTAATACTGCTCGATCGATAAAACCATTTTCGCAGATTCGCTCATCAAAATTCTCTGTTAGATAAAAGGCTTGAAGTGCTTGGTTAAATGGATCGTCTAAACTGCCATTAATTGGTGTTGTATAGCCCCACTTCGTTAATAGTTCTTGTATTTCTGTAACCAGCGGACCTTCAATCGCTAGGATATCCTCAGGCTTTGTCTTATAAAAATACAAACGGTAAAGGCTGTGGATGCGAATTAGTTCTTTGATTGGCTCTGGGTGATCATCCACCCTTAGGTCGATATAACGATCATTGTAGCCGCCATAGCCCCCCTTATCCTTAGCCACATATAAAGCAGCCGATTGTTTGCCTCGGCTATCACCACCGGCCTGTTGGCCCGCATCCAGGGCTGCCAACATTCTGACTGCCAAGTCACCCTCCGCTTGTTCAAATGTACTAGCCATGGCCTGAACAGTCTCTTGACTTACCAGGATATTACCCTGGCAGGCAAAATTTTCGCCGCAGATGCCCCCAGCCCAGGGATAACATTCCGAACCGGTAAAGGAGGCCGACTGGCCGCCAGGTGCCACAATACCCACCTGGCGCAGGTTTCGCCCTTCATCTGCGGCAGTTAATTTGTCAATAACCGCTTGGGGTGAGAGGCCCTGCTCCAAGAGTTTTAATCCCTCACTGCCATAACTGGTATTGGCCCAGGATTGGGTGGCAATGGCACCAACCCCGGCCTTAACCCAGGGTACTACGGAACCAACCGAAAGAAATTTAGATTGTACCGCCACACCTATTTCACCCGTGGCCGGATCATAACCACAAATAGAAAAAGTAGCCACTAATTTTCTGGGAATCCTCATGTTCATCCCCCTATTTAAATTATTGTTTCAATCTCGGATCCAAGGCATCCCGCAGCCCGTCACCAAGCAAATTCAAGGATAAAACAACTAGGAAAATACACACCCCCGGCAACAACGAAACATAAGGGGCTACCCTTAAAAACTTTCGCCCTTCACTAAGCATAACGCCCCATTCGGCAGTGGGCGGTTGGGCACCTAAACCAAGGAAACTTAATCCTGCGGCAGCAATAATCATCCAGCCCACATCCAGCGTAGCTGCCACAATAATCGGTGCCATTGTGTTGGGTAAAATATGCTTAAAAATGATGCGCATATTGCTGGCCCCCAGGGCCTTCTCTGCTTCAATGAATTCCTTGTTGCGCAAAGAAAGCACGGTTCCCCGGACAATTCTTGCATAATAAGGGATGCCAACGATGGAAATGGCCACCATCGCTTGGAGTAAACCTGGCCCCAGGGCTGCAATAATGGAAATAGCCAACAGCACATAGGGAAAGGCCATTAAAACGTCAATGCAGCGCATTAAAATTGTATCAGTCCAGCCTCCATAGTAGCCGGCAAAGAGACCTACCAAAATACCAAAGAAGAGGGCGATAGCCACAGCCACAAAACCAATCATGACAGAAACCCTGGCTCCATAAACTAACCGGGTAAACATATCTCGTCCCACTTCATCGGTGCCTAAAAAATGCCCCTCCGTACCGGGGGGTAAAAGCCTTTGTTCTAATTGTGTCTCATTGGGATCATAATGGGTAATCAGTGGAGCAAAGATGGCACAAAGGATCACCACCAACAAAATAACGCCGCCAATAACGGCAAACTTATCTTTTTTAAAGCGACGCCATAGCTCCGCCAGCTTGCCCCTGCGAATGACTTCTTGTGTTCCCTTTGCTAATTGAATTCCTGTTGAAGACATTTCTCCACCTCCATCCTAATCGTATGAAATGCGCGGGTCAAAGAGGGTATAGAGTACGTCCACTAACAAGTTGACCAGCACATAGGAAGTGGCCACCATCAAAATAATTCCTTGTACCAGTGGAAAATCCCTGGCAATAATGCCGTTGACCATCAGTGTCCCAATACCCGGCCAACTAAAAACCATTTCTACCAACACAGCACCGGCCAACAGATAGCCAATCTGCATACCCACAACGGTAACCACCGGAATAAGAGCATTCTTTAAGGCATGATGCAGGATGGTCTTGCCATTGGATAAACCTTTGGCCCTGGCCGTACGAATATAATCCTGCCGAATAACTTCTAAAATACTGGAGCGAGTCATCCGGGCAATCACCGCCGCCGGTTCAGCCGCCAGGGCAATGGCCGGCAAAACCAGATAAGGCAACATATCTGCAAAGCCAGTCTGACCAGGTGAATGCATACCGGACACCGGCAGCCAACCTAACTTTAAGCCAAACACATATTGCAGCATAATACCTAGCCAAAACACCGGCAGACAAAAGCCCACCAGGGCTGCTATCATGGCTGTCCGGTCAAAAATGGAATACTGTTTTGTGGCTGAGACAATACCCGCCAATAATCCAACGGAGATGGCCAGCAACGCTGCAAATAGGGTCAAAATCATGGTTGCGCCAAAACGTGTCAGTACCAAAGGCAGTACTTCACGTTTTAACTGAATGGAACGACCCCAGTCACCCTGCAGTACATTGCCAATCCAATTAAAATACTGCTTATAAATTGGTTGATCCAAACCCAATTCAGCACGTAGTTTGGCCAAACTTGCGGCCGTGGCTTTGGGTCCCAAAATTACCTGGGCCGGGTCACCCGGGGCAAAATGCATAATACCAAATACCAATACGGTAACCCCAAATAAAACAGGAATTAGATAAAACAGTCGTTTGATTAAATAGGAAGCCACGGATTTACCCCCCTAAAAAGAAAAAGTACCATTGCCAGTTTTCAAGGGAATCTTACTACCTGTAAAGCCCCGTACCGGGCGCTACCCCCTTGGATAACGCCCTAAGTCACCGGGAACTCCTCTCTTTTATTCGATATCAGCCTTTTCAAAGCGGAACATACCAGTGGGATGGAGTTTAAAGCCCTTAACCCTTGGATTCATCGCCACGATTTGGTTCTCGTGGTCCACAACAACCCAGGGGGAATCCTCCATGATCAATTTTTGGGCTTCCTGATACAATGAGGCACGTTCTTCTTGGTTCGCAAGAACACGGGCTTTTCTCAGCAGTTCATCTACTTTTTCATTCTTATAGAAGGCATCGTTAAAGCCAGCCTGGGGCCACTGGTCACCGGAAAGCAAGATATAGAGGAAGTTATCCGGGTCACCATTGTCGCCCATCCAGGACATCTGGTGCATTTGCATTTCACTCTTATCAGCAGGAATAAACACCTTGTCCAGGTAAGTGGTCCACTCTAAGGTTTGAATTTTTACCTTGATCCCTACCTTGGCCAGATCTGACTGGATGGCAGTAGCCATAGCCACAGGTTGCTGCATGCCAGAGCCAGATTCAGGTACCCAATAGGTTACTTCAAAGCCATCGGGGTAACCAGCCTCCGCTAATAACTGCTTAGCCCGCTCGGGATTGTGCTCGTATTGTTTCCCTTCGGTGGTATGACCCCAGACCACTGGCGGCAGTGGGCTTTCGGCTATTACACCGGTGTCTTTCAGGATGTTTTTAACAATGGATTCTTTATTGATGGCATAGTTTACAGCCTGACGAACCTTGACATTGTCAAAGGGTTTTTGCTGACAGTTCATGGCAGTCCACCAGACATGCATACCAGGCTGTTCAATAATCGTGAACTTAGCATCGGTCTTCAGGCGTCCCAAATCATCTGGCAGAATATTAACAATGAAATCAACATTGCCAGCCTCTAACTCGGTCAGTCGAGCCTGATCTTCAATGATGGGTTTGAAGATTACCTTATCAATCTTGGCCTTGTCACCCCAGTACTCGGTGTTCTTTTCTAAGATAACTTCAACACCTGGGTTCCAGCTAACAAACTTGTAGGGGCCTGTCCCCACAGGGTTTTTGGAAAAATCCTTGCCAAACTGCTTAACAGCCTCCGGGCTTACGATGCAAGCCGAATGCATGGCCAGATTGGCTAAGAAGGGAGCAAATTTTTCTTTCAGGGTGATTTTAACGGTTTTTTCATCCACTACATCCACCGACTTAACCATCCCAAAGGTAAAGTCAGCATAGGAGTAAATACCTGTGTCATGGTAAGGATGGTTGGGATCAATCTGACGGTCGATGGAAAACTTAACAGCCTCCGCATTGAAAGGTGTGCCATCATGGAAGGTCACGCCTTCACGCAGGTGGAAGACATACTCCAGACCATCCGGGGAGATATCCCAGGAGGTAGCCAGGCCAGGTTCCACTTCGGTGGACTCATCTTTAAATTCCACCAGAGAGTTGAAGATACTCCGACCGGAACGGGTGGAGTTGTAGTCTTGCATTTGATGCGGGTCTAAGGTTGCGGGCTCCGCCTGCAAACCAACCACGATGGCCTTTTCTTGAGCTGCTTTGGGCTGCTCACTGCCTCCACCGCCACAACCGGTTAGCAGCAGGGCTGATAGGATCAATAGGCTAGCTAACATAAAAAACTTTTTCATTATCAAATACCTCTCTCGTCTCCTATTTCCCACTGGCAATGGTACTTAATTATTGATGATACTTATGACAGGCCACCAGATGTTTTTCGGTCAAGGGCCGTAACACTGGTTGCCGGGTTTTACAAATATCCATACATTCCGGGCATCTGGTATGAAACTTACAGCCGCTAGGCGGATTAGCAGGGCTTGGCACATCCCCGGTTAAAATAATCCGTTCCAGTTTGGCATCCGGGTCCGGCACCGGCACAGCTGAGAGCAGGGCACGGCTATAGGGATGCCTGGCTTGTAGATATAGCTCATCACTGTCGGCAATTTCTACAATTTCCCCCAGATACATGACCCCCACTTGATCACTAACATGTTTAACGACATTTAAGCCATGGGCAATAAAAACATAAGTCAGGCCAAGCCTATCCTGAAGCTCCAACAACAAGTTAAGGACCTGGGATTGAATGGATACATCCAGGGCAGAAACAGGCTCATCACAAACTACCAGTTTGGGGTTTAAAGCAATTGCCCTGGCGATACCGATACGCTGCCGCTGGCCACCGCTAAATTCATGGGGGTAACGGACCCCATGATAATCAGAAAGCCCTACCAACTCCAAAAGTTCCTTTACCCTTTTACGTCGGGAGGGCCCATCACCGATGTTGTGAATCACCAATGGTTCCACTAAGATATCTTCCACTGTTAGCCTGGGATTTAAGGAAGCATAGGGATCCTGAAAAATAATTTGCATATCTCTGCGCAGTTTATTTAACTGATCGGAGCCAAGCTTATAAATATCCTGGCCCTCAAAAAAAACCTCCCCGGCCGTTGGTTCTAGCAAGCGTAACACTAGCCTGCCGGTGGTGGATTTGCCACAGCCGCTTTCACCCACCAAGCCTAGGGTTTCCCCCTTATTAACCTGAAAGGAAACTCCGTCTACGGCCCTGATGTTACCAACGGTTTTGGAAAAAATACCGCTCTTAATCGGGAAGTATTTTTTTACTCCCTTTACTTCCAATAACGGTACAGACAACTCACACCCCCCCTTCCCCTAGCCAACAGGCTACTTTATGTCCATTCTCCATGGTCCTCAAGGCTGGCTCCTGGGCCCTGCATTGATCCTTGGCCTCGGGGCAACGGGGATTAAAGCGACATCCGGTGGGAAATGCCAAGGGGTTGGGTACAGTCCCCTCAATACTAGGCAAGGTACTGCGTCTTTGCCAATACATTCTGGGAATAGAACCCAATAGGCCCTTGGTATAGGGATGCAAAGGATTTTTAAAAATATCCCGAACTTGTCCCTCTTCAACAATTTTTCCGGCATACATTACCAGGACCCGATCCGCCATTTCAGCCACAACCCCCAGGTCATGGGTAATTAGTAAGATGGCTGTATCGGAATCCTCCTGAAGCTTCCTCATTAGATCGAGGATCTGGGCCTGAATGGTCACATCCAGGGCAGTGGTTGGTTCGTCGGCAATGAGTAAGGATGGCCGACAGGCCAAAGCCATTGCGATCATCACCCGCTGCCTCATACCACCGCTCAGTTGATGAGGATAATCCTTGGCCCGTTTTTCGGGGGATGGAATTCCCACCCTCTCTAACATACGAATAGACCTTTCCATCGCTTGCTCCGGATTAAGTCCCCGGTGGAGACGATAGGTTTCAGCAATTTGATCCCCTACCCGATGTACCGGATTGAGCGAGGTCATGGGTTCCTGAAAAATCATCGAAATGCGGTTGCCCCGGATCTCCTGCATTTGTTCTTCGGTCTTGCTAAGAAGATTATCCCCCTCAAAGGAAATGCTGCCTTCCACAATACGACCTGGTGGTGAAGGAATTAGACGTAGGATCGAGGTGGATGTTACACTCTTGCCAGAACCAGACTCACCCACCACCGCTAAGGTTTCTCTGTTATAGATCTGAAAGCTTACGCCATCCACCGCCGGAACCACACCGTCGTCGGTAAAAAAGTATGTTTTTAAATTTTCAACATCTAATAATGGCTGTCTCACTAAACCACCTCAAACGCTCTTTTCTGCTGGTACCACGGTTGTTTTCTTTCAACCTCCCCCGATAAAATGCTCACCAGTTAGCAACTAAGAAAGTATGGCAATTCACAAAACCAGCTGGTACTGTTCACATAAATAATGTACAATTTATGGTCGTTGTATAAATAGTCTGCCAAAAATGCCTTTATGTGGTAGACGTATGTAATTATACCACGGATATAGTCGAAGTTATAGAGGGTGCTCTTCTATATATTGCAAATTATCTGACACCGTTGTGTATATTTTTGCACAGTTACTTAGAAGGCAAAGGTCACACCCAGCCTTTTCATAATCCACCGGGGCATCGTAAATCTAGCCGTCTTTAAGGGGTCAACAACTTGAGATATCTCTGCATTGCCACAGGCACTCATAAGCATACCTGCCTCATTTATGGATAATTCCGTCTCCTCTTGTAAGAGCTGTGCCATATCCTGTGTAGCAATGTTCACTGCCTCATCCAAGGTTCCCGCAGAGGCCAAGGTAGCCACTTGATCCTCTGTGACAACCAGTGGATTGGTTAATTTTTTGCCTGCGGCAATTTCAACGGTTACATCCACTTCGCCTGCTACTTCAACACCCGTTACCATGATTTCCCCATTTCCCATGGCAGCGTGAAGATCACCCATGGCCAACAGGGCACCCTCTACTTGAACAGGTAAGTACAGAGTACTGCCCGACTTAATCAGCGTGGTGTCCATGTTTCCGCCGTGACAATCCGGTGTCCCGCAGCTAATTGGCTGGTCTGCAGGGGCTACACCAATTACACCGATCATCGGATTTAGGGGTATTGCCAGCTCTTTAAACTTGGCCATGCCCTTTTCGATAGGAAGTATTAGCGTTTCGCTCTTTGTTACCAAGTTCCCCAAAACGCCAGCCCCAGGAGCAGCAATCATAATTCCCGGGGACTTTACCCGCATATCGCGAATATGTACCGCAATGACATCACCGGGCTTGATTCCATTAAAATAAACTGGACCAGTGGCAGGATTCACTCTAGAAAAATCAAGATTCTCCAGAGTATCTGCCTCACTTTTTACCTGTCCCCCAAAACAATCCAGTGTTTCAAAGGTAAGCCGGGCTGGTAATGCCACCCTCGCTACGGGTGAATTACCCTTGTCCATACTGTAAAGACTGTGATCACTAGAAATCTTCATGCCAGCACTCCTTAAATTTTTTCTTTTCCTCATACCCTTAATACCAGTAGAAAAAATGCCAAGGTCAAGAACTTGACAATACTTTAACAAAATATTTCTTGCATTAGAAGCCCCTTTTACTTATACTGTATAAGTATTTCCTAAAAAGGCCCTGTGTCCCCAAACAATCATAAATATCATCATGAGGTGGGAAAAAAATGAGAAATCGCACGGTAATGCGTGTTAATGTAAACTGGTCAGCGGCAATGGAGTCGCTGCAAAATAAGGAGAAAATCAGCGGTATTAAGGTATTAACCTTTAGCCATGCTGGCTTATCCTTTCGGTGTGACAGGGAAATTAAAGTGGGCGAAAGCTTTATGATTGATTTGCCCTTTGCTTCAGTGCCGATTAGTGTTGTAAGGCGGTTGGATGACCGTTATGGGTCATTATTTCTAAACATCTCCCGGGAAGAGATCGAGTTAATCAAAGAAAATTTATATAAAGACGATGGTCGCTCTGTTTTAATGGAAGCTATTTCACAGTTCTAGGAGATGCCAAACCTTAGTAAAATTCACTTCGTGGTGCAAAAAATAAACTTAGCCCCTGGGTAACCCCAGGGGCCTTTTACTTCAACTCTTAATTATTCATTTCATCCCTCTACGCCCCAATAGTTTTAGCCCACCAATCGTAAAGAAATATTTAATGGGTATGAATTTTTTAAGCAGGGCCGCTGAGACACCCTTAATGCGGAATTTTTTACTTTCCCCCAACCCTCTTCCCCTCCCCACAGTAATGCAAAGAAGGATTAAACCAGGCTGATGTTCTTTAAGAGGTTGCCCTGTAATATCAGCATAGATGTTTTGGGCAACCTGCCGGCCTTCTTGAATAGCCGCCTGGGCTGTGGGCAAAACAGGGATGCCGGTTTCGGGGTCCTTTACCAGAGCACTATCTCCCACTGCATAGATATAAGGATCGTCGATATATTGTAAGTAAGGGTTAACTAAAATTCGACCCCTCCCATCTGTCTTAATCCCAGACTTAGCCAGAATCGAGTTGCCCCTAATGCCACCCGCCCATATCAATAAGGAATATTTTATCTCTGGGCTAGATTTTAAATAAATTTTCTCCGGTGTTACTTCACTTATCAAGTCATTAATGATGACTTTTACACCCAGGTCTTCTAAGGTTTGTTTCGCGTAGGCTGCAATTTCTTCGGACATCCCAGGGAGCAACTGATTGGCAGCCTCAATAATGGTAATTTTATATTGATCCGCAGAAAGATTATATTTTTCCCATTTCTCTTCCAGGTAGGAAGCCAGTTCTCCGGTAAACTCTACTCCGGTGAGTCCACCCCCGCCAACCACAAAATGCAGCGGTGCTTCATTTCTTTCTTCACTTTTCTTTACTAATAAATTATCAATACGGTCATTGATAACCTGGGCATCATTGATATTATTTAGACTTATACTATTTTCCTTTAAACCTTTAATACCAAAGTATTCGGGCATACTACCGAGGGCAATGACCAAATAATGAAAGGAAATTTCCTTGGTACTGTTAATGACAACAATTCTTTTATGTAAGTCTATTTCGGAAACAGTACCTTTCACTAAGGACATCCCTTCAACGATCTCATTTAAAGGTATAATCACTTCGTTATAATCCCTGGTTCCAACTGCAGGTTCATAAAGTTGTGTCCGTAAGGTATGGTAATCTTGTTTATTAACTAAAACAATCTGATATTTATCTTGATTTAATAATCGTTTATTTAATTCCTGGGCAACCCGAATTCCCCCGTACCCGGCACCTAGCACAACTATGTTGCGTTTTGTCATAATAACTCCCTCTAGTTTTTTCTCATGTTCTGGATTTTACCCTTTAATAATAATGCTAAATTACCCTTTGGTCAAAAAAATTATTGTTAAATTTTAAAAAATTATTAAGTTTTTTGCTCAAAATCAAAAAGACCCTTTCGCAAGCGAAAGAGTCTTTTTGAAGCTAGCCTAAACGAGGTGCGAAGGTGTCACAGCAAGTGCCATCAGAGGATTGTACACTCATATCTCCGCTGGATTTTACTTCGATGCTTTCGGCTTGGCATTCATGATTACTGTTATATTGACATTCTTCAATCATGCATTTGCTTATACCAGACATGCAAATCCCTCCCTCTGTTTTTGGCTCAGACTTATTTTAACCAATAGTGATCAGTATATGCTTGAAAAATTTTAGCCAATGCGCCAAGGAAAGACAAATAGAATTAAATGGTTGTCAGATTTTTATTTTAATGGTAACAATATATAAAGTGATTTTAACGGGTGGAATGATAGCAATGATGATGCATAAACCTCATAACCGTATTTGGGAGATCGATTGTCTACGTGGGTTAGCCATTATTTTTATGGTTTTTTACCATTTTATCTATGACCTTAATGAATTCTATGGTTTGCCTGTTAACTACGAGGAAGGCTTTATTTATTTTACAGGTAAAGCAGCTTCAACGTTGTTTATCTTACTGGCTGGCATTAGCTGTTCGTTGAGCAAAAGTAATTTTAATCGAGGCCTTAGACTGCTTATGATCGCGATCATCCTAACCATCATCACCTCCATAGCCGTTCCAGGGTCCCATATATTTTTTGGCATTTTACATTTTCTAGCTATCAGCATCCTTTTGTATCCCTTGTTTCACCCTTTACATCCAATACCCCTTATTATCATAGGAACATTGATCCTAGCTGCTGGACCCTTGATCAATGATTTGGCCCTTTCTACAAACCTATTGCTTCCACTGGGCCTTACCAAACCGGATTTTTTTTCTGTAGATTACTTTCCGTTAATTCCTTACCTAGGCCTGTTTTTGTACGGTGTTTCCCTGGGTAAATGGTTGTATAATAATAAAACTAGCCGCTTTGCCTACTTTCCTTTGGCAATTCCTTTTATTTTTTTAGGGCAACACTCCCTTTTTATCTACCTCATACACCAACCAATCTTTTTGCTGTTACACTATTTATTTCTTGACAGTGGTAACCTTTTGTTATAGTATGAATTTAGAAACATTCTCTAAAGGGGAGTAGCTTTTACAGCAAAGTCGTCATTTCGGGTTTAGTCCCCGGCTTTGTTGGCAACTTAAAGTTGTTAGCAAGACCTTTACCATAGGTAAAGGTCTTTTATTTTATAAACGATCTTTGCCTATGGGCAAGATCGTTTTTCATTTATACCTCACAATTGAAAGGAGATAACGTGATGGAATTTTTGTCTGCGGATTTTTTATCTGCCTTACTGGCAATTATCCTGATTGACCTCGTGTTGGCCGGTGACAATGCCATTGTTATCGGCATGTCAGCAAGGAACGTACCAAAGGAACATCAAAAACAAGTGATTATTTGGGGAACAATCGGTGCCATCGTAATTCGTGCCTTAGCAACTTTGGCTGTTGTCTGGTTATTAAGGATACCTGGGCTAATGCTCCTTGGTGGCGTATTGCTGGTATGGATTGCCTATAACCTTTTAACAGAAGAAAAGTCTCATGACCAAATTAAATCCTGCGACAATCGCTTAACTGCTATCCGAACCATTATTATTGCAGATGCTGTGATGGGCCTGGATAATGTCCTGGCCATTGCCGGAACCGCACACGGCAGTTTTTTATTGGTGGTAATTGGTCTGATGATTAGTATTCCTATTATTGTCTGGGGCAGTACCATTATCATAAAATGGATCGAACGTTTTCCGATTATCATTTATTTAGGGGCTGGGGTCATAGCACTAACCGCTGCCAAAATGATCCTGCACGAGCCCCTGGTTGCTGGCTTCTTTAACAATAACCCGCTTCTTAGCTATGGCATGATGGTTGCCATTACAGGTGGCGTTCTGATTGCCGGCAAAATAAGAAAGGGTAAGCCCAAACCCGCAACTTGTTAATGGCAAACCCAAGGGGTGTCGCAATACTACTTTTTGTAGCAGCGACACTCCCTTTTATTTAGTGCGCACCACGAAACGATGCCTTGCCACCTAAACCGCTGCGGCTTAGTATGACAGACTATTCACATCCCCCTCTAATTGTGACTAAACATTACTCGTAGAAAACAGTCAAAATCACCCCCCTACAACCGTGTGGTAACCAACAATTGTTGGCTAACGGCTAATTAATTTTAAGCATGTTATCGTACTTATTCAAATAAAATATTACTGAATGGGTTTTAGGTAAACAATTTTATTTTTATCTGGTATAGCAGCATGTTGACTTAATAATCTTTTAGGGGTGACTTATGGAAGAGGTATTAAAGGCACTTATTTTGGGTACCGTTCAAGGTCTAACTGAATTCTTACCCGTTAGCAGTACAGGCCATTTACTTTTAGGTCGAAAACTCCTGGGCCTGTCCGAAGCTGGTTTGTTTTTGGACACCATGCTGCATCTGGGAACCTTGTTAGCAGTGGTTGCAATTTTCTGGGATGACATTCTCTATATGATTAAACGACCCCTTAGCAAATTATCCCTGTTGATTATTGCCGGAACCATACCCACAGCAATCATTGGTCTTCGTTTCGAGGATTTCTTTGAAGAAATTTCTAAGACAGGGGTTACAGTGGGCTGGGAGTTTTTAATTACGGGTGCCATTCTTTGGGCTGCTGATAATATGAAGAGCAAAGGAAGCAACAAAAAAAATATTGATCAGATTTCTTTCAAAGACGCCCTAGTAGTTGGTACATTACAGGGTGCCGCCATCCTACCTGCGATCTCACGTTCCGGTTTAACCATTGCCGGGGCTTTGTTCCGGGGTATTGACAGGCAAGCGGCTGCCCGTTTTTCTTTCTTGCTTTCCCTACCGGCTATTTTAGGTGCCGTGGTACTCCAGGGAGCTAAACTGGCAGGTGGTCAAGCCGAATCCATTGGCTTAGTCCCCCTTCTGGTAGGTACAATTGCCGCAGCCCTTTCGGGCTATGTGGCAGTTAAGTGGATGCTGGCCATTCTGCAGCGGGGGTCACTGAAGGCATTTTCCATTTATGTTTGGATTTTAGGTATCGGTATATTAATTGCTCAGTTTTCGGGTAAGTTTTAGAATTCGCCCTCCGCTTTTGGCGATAGCTATTGGCTTTGGCTATACCGAAAGGGCCAGGGGCCTTAGGCATGATGCTACCAGCTAATGGCACAAAAAAGCCCCCGGGTTTTACTTTTACCGGGGGTTTTTCTATCTTTACTTACGATTTCTTTCTAATACTCTATGCCACTCGTGTCTTTCCAGGAAACTTCCCTCCACATTACCTTCCATTTCTACAAACATCTTATAGGGCACTGCAAAGGACAGGATATCCTTGTCCACACACTTTCTGGCAGAGATATCAAACATACCGATTACAGCCCTAGGTTTGTCTGCTTGCTCCTCATTATAAGGAATAATGCAGGTAGTATGACAACCTGCTCCAAAGGGGGCTATCACGTTTAAGTTGTGGTCCCTTTCATAGTTTGCCAGCACCACGAGGGCCGATAGTTGATCTGGATTGACTAGAAATACCACAACCTTGGGTGTTTCTCCCTCCGCAAAGTTCTCCAAGGGTTTAAAGACAATATACTCTGTGGGTACATCGGTCATAGGCAAAGAGTCAATAAATTTTTTAGCCAGTTCGGGGTTTTTTAGGTAGCCTTCCCCATGTTCCAAGGCAGGCATATTTCTTACAATGTTTTTTCCAATTTCGCTATTGCAAAATTCCTTATTTCCAGTAGAAAGAAAATACTCAATACCTCCAGGAAATTGCGTGTAGGTGTTGCCAAATCCCAGCCCAGTACCACCACCTATACACCCATAGGTCTTCCGATCAAAAACCACTGTTTTTCTCCGGGCTGCAGCACTCATCATGGCAGCCACACAACCCCAGCGACCCTCTTTAAACTGAAGAGACCCCTCCGGTTTTTCATTCGTTAGTAAAATTCCAACCGGAACATACTTCATCTCAATGGCCTTGGCAATTTTGCTTTGCAATTGAAACACCTCTTTTCCTATTTATCTCTATTTTACATGGTCTTGGACTGCCTGCAAATAGCAAAAAGCCAATAGACCCCCATGCCGTTAACCGCACCAGCAAAGAAATGAAAAAGCAGTCAGCTTTTTAGCCGACTGCTCTTTTATTAAGGTACATAGTTACCATCAAACTCAGATGATAAGGCACATGCCTCACTTTTTACTTCACCATAGCCTGCTTCCGCTTGGCCTGTAAAGGCATCCTTTAGGGTCGGATTAGCGGCCCTTTGGCTTTCTGCTAATTTTTTACTTACTTTCGGCATAATTTTGCCCCCTTATTTTTTATAAGTAAATTCAATATTAAGTATTCGGTTTTTTAGGGTAATCATACGTGGATGATTTTGGATTCTTACTTATTATATTATTCTTGGATAAAAGTAACTCAGAGATATCAAACTATTGTAAGTAACAATTAGAAAGGTAAATTAAAACCAGATAAACAAGGAGGAAATACATCACATGGAACGTAAGTACATGGCAGAACCCTACAAAATTAAAGTAGTCGAGCCGATTGCTATGTCCACACAGGAAGAAAGAACGGAGGCTATTAAACGTGCCGGTTATAATACCTTTCTTCTAAAATCGAAGGAAGTCTATATTGATCTATTAACAGACAGCGGCACCACTGCCATGAGTGATAATCAGTGGGCTGGTATGCAAATTGGTGACGAGGCCTATGCTGGCAGTGTAAACTTCTATCACTTGGAAAAGGCCGTTCAGGAGCTTTACGGTTTCAAATATGTCGTTCCCACCCACCAGGGTCGTGGTGCAGAGAACATTCTTTCCAAGATTGCCATTAAGCCTGGGGATTATGTACCTGGCAACATGTATTTCACCACCACCAGGGCCCACCAGGAATTATCCGGTGCTACCTTTGAGGACATTATTATTGATGAAGCCCACGATTCTCAAAATGATCATCCCTTTAAAGGAAACATTGATCTAAAGAAATTACAAAACCTGATCGACCGTGTTGGCGCAGATAAAATACCTTATATCTGCCTGGCAGTGACAGTAAACCTGGCTGGCGGGCAACCCGTTAGCATCAAGAATATGCGTGAGGTTAAAGAATTGGCCAGCAAACACGGTATCAAAGTTATGTTTGATGCCACCCGCTGTATAGAAAACGCCTACTTTATTAAAGAACGTGAAGAGGGCTATCAAAACAAAACCATCGCTGAAATTGTTAAGGAAATGTTCAGCTATGCGGATGGTGCCACCATGAGTGGTAAGAAAGACTGCCTGGTAAACATTGGCGGGTTCCTGGCTTTAAACGATGCAGATCTCTATCAGAAGGCTACTCAATTGGTCGTACTTTATGAAGGTATGCCCAGCTATGGCGGTTTAGCCGGCCGTGATATGGAAGCAATGGCCCGTGGTATGTATGAATCCGTAGACTACTACTACATTAGGCACAGAGTTGAGCAGGTACGCTATTTGGGCGAAAAACTTTCCGAAGCTGGCGTGCCCATTGTGAAGCCCATCGGTGGCCACGCCGTGTTCATCGATGCCCGGAAATTCCTGTCCCACATTCCCCAGGATCAATTCCCGGCCCAAATGCTGGCCGCAAAATTATACGAGCTTTCCGGCGTACGGAGTATGGAACGCGGTATTGTTTCAGCCGGCCGTGACAAGGAAGGTAAGCATTACTTCCCGAAATTGGAGCTGGTGCGCCTGACCATTCCTCGACGCGTATACACCTATGCTCATATGGATGTCGTGGCAGATTCAGTAATTGAGCTATACAATAAGCGTGATAGCATCCCTGGTCTAAAGATGGTCTATGAGCCACCTGTATTGCGGTTCTTCACCTCCCGCTTCGAACCCCTTAAATAAATTAGCAAAAGGGTTATATTAAGGGCCGGCTAGGGTAAACCCTACGGCCCTTATGTCAAATTACTCTTACTAAAAGGAGTACGCCTATGAGTATCTTTCGAACTAAAGATGTCGAATTAATGATCAAAGAATCTAAAAAGCATGGTCTCATAAAGTCATTGGGTGCCCTGGATATTACGCTAATCGGGATTGGTGTTATCATTGGTACGGGTATTTTTGTTTTGACCGGTGTAGCGGCTGCCAAATATGCCGGACCAGGCCTCATGTTATCCTTTGTTTTAGCCGGTTTAACCGTGGCCTTTGTCTCTTTGGCCTTTTCGGAGCTGGCAGCCATGATCCCCATCGCAGGCAGCGCCTATACCTATACCTATACGGCATTGGGTGAGGCTTTAGCCTTTTGGGTTGGCTGGGGCCTGGTGCTGGAATATACCGTGGGTGCCAGCGCAGTGGCAGGCGGTTGGTCTGCTTATTTCACTGGCATTTTAGCCTCCGGGGGAATACACCTACCAGAAGCATTAACGAAGGTTCCTGCCGATGGCGGTATTGTTAATTTACCGGCTGTATTAATTGCCCTATTTCTAATGTTATTACTTGTCAGAGGAACGAAGGAGAGCGCAAATCTTAATAAAATTCTCGTATTCGTTAAGCTGGCTGCCATCTTTATCTTCTTATTCCTGGCAGGTCCCAAAATCAATTCTGCCAACTGGAGTCCCCTTTTACCCTACGGCTGGCAAGGTGTAGCCACCGGGGCAGCGGTAATCTTCTTTGCCTACCTGGGCATTGACTCGATCGCCACCTCTGCGGAGGAAGCAAAAAATCCGAAACGCGATATGCCCATTGGCATTCTATCCTCATTGGCCGTTTGTACCGTCCTGTATATAGCTGTGACGGCAGTAATGACCGGCACCACACCCTATGCACAATTGGATACAGCCGAACCGGTAACCTTTGTTTTGCGTAACCTGGGTTACAATTTGGGTTCCGCACTGGTGGGTACCGGTGCCATAGCGGGCCTAACAACGGTTCTCATGGTGATGATGTATGCACAAACCAGGGCTTTCTTTGCGATGTCCCGTGACGGCTTAATCCCACGGTCCCTGTGCAAGCTTCATCCTAAATTTGGCTCACCCTACCTTGTTACCATAATTGTTGGTATTGCTGTTGCCACAATGAGTGGCTTTACTCCCATTCATCTGGTAGCTGAAATGTGCAGCATTGGTACCTTGTTTGCCTTCTTTATGGCCATCATTGGTGTAATGCGGCTGCGCAAGACCAAACCTCATTGGGAAAGGCCCTTTCGATGCCCTGCACTATTTGTGATTGGCCCGGTGGCTCTAATTTTCTGTTCCTTCGTGATGGGTAATTTACCAGCCCATACCTGGAGAAATTTCTTTGTCTGGATGACCATTGGTGTAATCGTTTACTTTGCCTATAGCAAAAACCATAGCCTATTAGGCCAAGCAAAAGACTCTGAACCTGAACCTGAAAAGTAATCCATACCTAAGGGGGATAAATAAATCATGACTAAAGACAACAGCAAAGGGGTCGGTTTTTTCGGTGCCACCTTTGCGGGAGTTACGGAGAATAAAAAAAATAAGAATTACGATGAAGAGTACTCCCGTGATGTAGCAATTCCCGAAAAGGATGCCAAGGAATTTACACCAAAATCTAATAATAAACAATAATTTAAGGCCAGGTAGCAACCTGGCCTTAAATATTGACTATTTTTAGTGTATCCTGCCAGCGGGACAACGCTCACCCATTAAACGATCCAACCAAGATATAACCTGATAATTGATGGACTCCTCCGGTGCGGCTTTAATTATTTTATCATAGCACCTTTGGCAAACGTTTTTCCCCGCCAAATGAATAAGTTCCTTTGGTACGCCTAGATTGCTTAAGCGTAATTCTCGGTCTGGTACTTCTATATCTGAAACCTCCACAGCATCCTTAGCCGCAACGATCAGTCCGGTTTCTCCTTTTAATTCAGAGTCATGTACCAAGGAATAATTGATACCTATCTGTTTGGCTAATTTTTGATATTTTGCCGTAAAAACCTGGGGTATCTCACCATTAATAAGTAACTTGAAAGCCCGTGGGTCCTTTAATGCTTCAACTATTTCAGGATATATCGCCGGTTCCGAAACCTGACGTTTGGAAAGCATTCTAATAACCCTTTCTCTAAACTGCCCAAGATATCTATTTTTCTCTGCCTTCTTTAGTTCCGGCGGGCCATGTAACCCTGCTGCAATGGTCTTCTGTAATTCATCCTGACTTAACCACGAACCCATTTCCTCTTGACCAACATCTTTACTCATTTTCTCATTCCCCTCTAGTGAACCCTAGCCCATGAGCCAAGGGACTTTAAGCATAATGAAAAAAGCGAAAGGCCGCTGGCTAAGTTAAAGTTTGCCAATAATATCCCTGGCAATGGCCACGCCGCAGGCACCTGCCTGGGCTAGACCACGGGTAATACCTGCACCATCCCCACCTGCGTATAGCCCTTCAATTTGTGTTTCAAAGTTAGCTGTCAGAATGGGGCGGGCAGAATAAAATTTTGCTTCTACTCCGTATAGCAGTGTATGTTCAGAGGCAATCCCCGGTGTTACCTTATCCAGTGCTTCAATCATTTCCATGATACTTTTCATGGTGTTGTAGGGCAGTGCCAAACTCAAATCCCCCGGTTCAGCCTCTTTTAGTGTGGGCTCAACAAAACCTACCTTGACACGTTTCTGAGTGGACCGCCAACCTTTTTTTAGGTCCCCATAGCGCTGCACTAACACACTGCCATTGGATAAGTCATTGGCCAGCCGGGAAATGGACTTGGCGTATTCAATGGGCTTATTAAAGGGATAAGAAAATTTATGGGACACCAGCAGGGCAAAGTTCGTGTTATTACTGCCAAGACTTTTATCCTTGTAGGCATGTCCATTGGCCAACATTACACCACTGTGATTTTCGATCACTACATAGCCAGCCGGGTTGCTGCAAAAGGTCCGTACGGTGGTACCCACGGAAGTACGAAAGATAAATTTACCTTCATAAAGGTGTTCATTTATTTCTTCCATGATGGCATTTAAGGTTTCTACCCTCACACCCACATCCACCTGATTACTCAACATTTCCAGGCCGATCTTCCGACAAACCGCAGACAACCATTCAGAACCATCCCGACCGGGTACGACAACTACTTTCTTAGCCAGGTATTCTTCATTATTCTTGGTAATAATCCCTTTGATGGATATTTTGCCTGCTTCCTGTGCATGGATTAAGTCCACCACTTCTGTTTCATACTTCATATCAACCTGTTCTTTCAGGTACTCAAAAATGTTTTTTAATATTTCTAGGTTTTGCTCCGTGCCCAGGTGACGCACCCGTGCCCGCAGCAGCTTTAGACCGGCACCAAGACCCCTCTTTTCAATGTCCTTTACAGCGGAGGTATCCGGGTTAGTGGTAGCCGATTGCGCCCCATGCTTAAGATTAATGCTATCAACATACTTAATTAACTCTAACACCTCAGAAGGTGCTAGATAGTCGGTCATCCAGCCGCCAAATTCAGTGGTTATATTAAACTTGCCATCCGAATAAGCCCCTGCTCCCCCAAATCCATTGGTAATGGCACAAGCTGGTCTGCAGCCGGCATAATCCTTTTTCTCAGTGGGCGGTGGGCACTTAACAACCTTCTTCTGTAATATGGGACACACCCTTCTATAAATATCCTTACCCTTTTCCACTAATAAAACTTTAAGGTGAGGAGCTTTCGATGCTAATTCATAACAGGTAAAAATACCTGCCGGACCGGCTCCAATAACGATCACATCATATTGATTCATACCAGCACCTCCTATTACATTTTGCCCAAACAGAATCATTATGAAGTATTGATTTGGGTTTTTCAATTACTTTTTATATAAATGTCTCGTTTACCATATTATTACCCCCAAAAAAGAAGAGCCATTTAGATTCTGCATGGCTCTTTTCTTCGAGGGTTTATATATAAAAATATAAATTTTTTGCTCAAACTAGCGATCTACCGCTAAAATAATAAAGGGCATACTCAGGATATAAAGACACATGATAATTCCTGCTTCCATTCTCCCACCCCCTGATGTTTTCTTATCGTACTATATTCGTCAAATCTAGCAATTATCCTTTTGTTGAGTGACCAATATCACACCCAATGGTTGACCACAATCACATCTTTTCTCCTTCATCTCCTGTATCCTTAGACCATCATTAAAAAGCAAAAACACGGCCTAGGGCCGTCAAATATAAAGGAGGAAATGAAAATATGTTTTGTTATCAGTGTGAACAGACTCCCAAAGGCGGTTGTACAAAAATTGGTGTGTGTGGCAAAGATGAGAATATCGCCAGCCTGCAGGATACCATTATCTTTGGTTTAAAGGGTGTGGCAGCTTACGCTACCCATGCTAAAGAGCTTGGCTATGCCGACCCTGAAGTAAATGCCATCACCCATGAAGCCTTATATTCAACCCTAACCAACGTTAACTTTAATCTTGAAGAAACCATCAACATGGCCCTAAAGGTTGGTACCGCCACGGTTAAAGCAATGGACCTATTGGATAAGGCTCACCTGGATAACCTTGGTGTACCCTCCCCTGTTACTGTTACCTCCGACAAAGTAGAAGGAAAGTGCATCCTCGTTACAGGTCACGATCTGCTGGCGTTAAAAGAACTATTAATCCAATCCGAGGGCAAAGGCATTAATATTTATACTCACTCAGAAATGTTGCCCGCCCATGGTTATCCGGAACTAAATAAATATAAACACCTTAAAGGTAATGTAGGCAAGGCCTGGTATGATCAGAGAAAGCTTTTCGAAGCTTTTCCCGGTGCTATCCTAGCCACCACCAACTGTGTAATGCCCATTCGCAAGGATGCCACCTACGGTGACCGTATGTTCTCCTTTGGTGTTACAGGTTTAGAAGGGGTTAAGAAAATTGAAGGCTTGGATTTTACACCTGTAATTGAAAAGGCATTATCTCTGCCTGGTGCCCCTGCTGAAGCTTTGGCCGCAGAGGTAAAAACCATGACCACTGGTTTTCACCATCTAAACATACTACCCCTGGCTCCCCAAATTGTCGAAGCTGTTAAAGCTGGTAAGATTAAGCGTTTCTTCGTCATTGCCGGCTGTGACTCTCCCACGAAGGGCAGAGATTACTTTAGGGAACTGGCCCTGGCTATTCCTAAGGATTGTGTTATCCTGACCACTTCCTGTGGTAAATTTAGATTTAATGATATCGATTTTGGCACCATCGAAGGCACTGGTATTCCCCGTTTCCTAGACCTGGGGCAGTGTAACAATTCCGGTTCCGCTGTGAAGATTGCTTTAGCTCTGGCCGAAGCATTTAACTGTGGTGTTAATGACCTTCCATTAACCATTGTTCTATCCTGGTTTGAACAAAAGGCTGTGGCCATTCTCTTAGGCCTGTTTAGCCTGGGTGTCAAGAATATGTATATCGGACCCAAGGCTCCTGAGTTCCTCACCCCTGGAGTTGTAGATGTCCTGCAAAAGACCTTTAATCTTCAGTTAATCAGTGGAGATGCCAACGCAGACCTAGCTAAAATGCTAGGTTAAGATAAACCCACCTCCTTGTCTGTGAGTGTCGCACTGCTGCTTATTGCAGCAAGCGGCACTCCTTTTTTATCCAGCCACTTAATCTAAATTTAATAAATAATCCCAGCAGGAGAATAATAAGATTTGGATAATTAACCTATCAAAATATATTACCGAGGTGTTCAGATGATTAAGTTAAGAGACCCTTTTAGTGGCTTAAGTCATTTAACCGGTGCATTATTATCCATTGTGGCTTTAATTCTGCTGGTCTACAATGCGGTTCAGTATGGTAAAACCATACATGTTGTTTCCTTTTCTATTTTTGGGGCTAGCCTGATCTTACTTTATACAGCCAGTGCCTTATATCATTTATTACCCCTATCTCCAAAGGGCGTGCTTCTTTTACGACGTATTGATCATATGATGATATTTGTTTTAATCGCAGGAACCTATACTCCGGTTTGCCTGATTCCTTTACGCGGCGGTTGGGGTTACTCACTGCTAGTAGGGGTTTGGGTCCTTGCTATTGTTGGTATTATTATTAAGGCTCTCTGGCTGGAGGCCCCCCGCTGGTTTTCAACACTAATTTACCTGACCATGGGTTGGCTCATTATAATTGCCTTTTGGCCCCTAATTAAAACGGTTTCCACCGGAGGCATTGTTTGGATGTCCCTTGGGGGTATTTTTTATACCGTGGGGGCAATCTTTTACGGTACAAAATGGCCCCCTAACCTAATCCCTGGCTGGTTTGGCTTTCATGAGGTTTTCCATCTTTTTGTTATGGCAGGTAGTTTTAGTCATTTTTGGCTAATGGCTAAATATATCATGTATATATAATTAAGGCCCACCTGCTAATAGGTGGACCTTAATTACTTTATAGAGAGTTAAAGAGCATGTATATTCCCGTAAATATCAAAATGCCATTGGCAGCAAACTGAAAGGTTCTTTGATTAATTTTATCAAACAATAAATTACCGATGAACACACCTACCGCAACGATAGGAATTAGCTTTAGTGAAACCGTTATCGCTGCGGGTTCTATACCAACTGTTAAAATTTGCATAACCATACTAATAATATAGACAAAAATAAAAAATGTTAGGGTTGTGCTCCTGGCAGTTTCCTTTTTCATATTTGTTAAATTAAAATAAAGCAGGAGAGGCACCCCAGGCATACCGATACTGGTTGTCAGCATTCCGCCACAAAGGCCAATCAAAAACTGTATCTTTGACGAAATACTTTCCTCGATAGCTTCCTCTTTTTTCGACTGGCTGGATTTTTTTATAGCAGCTCGTAGTGTTATAAAAGCGGCTATAAATATAATAACAATGCCAACGGTAAATTTTAAGATCGGTAAACTGACGTAGGAATAAAATACAACACCAATGGGTGCCCCTACAAAGCTACCCCAGATAAGCCTTTTTAAGAACTCTTTATCAACATCTTTTATGATCTTAAAAATTAACAGCAAAGAAACGATAAACGATAGAATAATACTTATTTGTACACAATCCCGGGAATTAAAAATCAAGAGTAAAAATGGCGTAGCCATAATGGCAAAACCAAACCCTATGGCGGCTTGCAATATCGATGCGAAAAAAACAATGACCATTGCTGAAATCAATATAATCACTCTTCTCAATTAGTTAAAAGTCGTCATCACCAAAATCCAAAAAATCCCCTAACCCAGTATCAAAGCTATCTTCTTCGCCAACCACGTAGTTGGCTTCTTCTTCTCCTTCAAGGATGCTGCCAAGCAAAGCACCACCTAACATACCAGCAACCATACCACCCATAACCCCCCCCATGCCTGACCCATGCCGCAGGGATTGCTGATTGCTGTGATTACTTGGAGCCATTTTGGGTCCTTGTACTGAAATTACCACCAATTCCTTTTCTAAAAAGCTTTTAACCGCGTCGGCCAATTGCTGTGCAGAACCATTGGTCCGTACATCAGCGGGGACAATAAGCTCCGCATGATGGCCAATACCACTACGCATATAGCCACCATTCATTTCAATCTCCATCAGGAGTTTAAATTCGTTTTGATCAACGTAAAATTTTAGCTTTATTTCCTTTAATTGTTCTGCAAATTGGGGACCCGGGTAAAATTCAAACTCCTGCCCAGATTCAGTTATTTTTCCAGAACCAATTTTTTCTTTGAAATTTAGTATTTGCAAGGCATCAAAAACCATTTGCATATCTTTATTGGCTAAAACAAGCAGGGGATCATTGTCATCGGTATCCACAGCCTGGGCAATATCCATTTTGGTGATTAAGAAATAGGACAGGGAGCTTTTAGCGATCGGATAGGACAGGGGCAATAAATGCTCAAAGGGGATCTCCTTTACCTCCCTAGCCTCAACCCGAATATTTCTAGCAACTGATACTGTATCTAGCACACGTTTGACTTCTTTACCCTTAATAATAACCCGCATCATTACATCAACATGGAGGGTATTAATGTCCTGGGCAGCATTCCCTCCCATCACGATAACTTTACCACTGACAACTTCCCCAATGCGGTAACCTTCCTTATCCAGTACCAGGTTCACCTTGGCAGCTCCCACCCCAAAGCTGGCCATTAGTTTTTTAAACATAAAACCATGAACACTCCTTTTTGACTGATACCCTTTTTTTGGGAGACCTGTAGCTCTACTGTACTGTATTTCGTTTTAACATTTTCTTATTCCAGTATATAGTATCAACCTCAAACTGTACAGATTGACGTCTTGCTTTTACATAGGACCCAAAGTATGGCTAACCATAAGTTTTTTTAAAGTGGGGCGAACTAAGTGCCTAAAATTTTCATAACTTACAAATAAAAAGGAGTGTTTTCCGTGGTTAACAATAAAAATACCACAGCCAAAATATCCGATAACAAAATAGAAGATCAATGCATTGACATTATTTATCCACAGATATCGGGTCTCAAGAACCAGATGGCTGAGCAAAGAATTAATGAAGCCATTACAAACATCGTCCAAAAGGAAATTCCCATGGAAGGCTGTGACGTTTATGCGGAAATTTTCGGTCGGTATGAGGTGGAGGTCAATCAAAAGGGCATTTTGAGCATTAAGTTTAATTTTTATACGATCGCCCAAATGGCAGCTAACGGTTTAAATGTACAAAGGTCAATTACAGCAAACTTGAATACAGGGCAAATTTATCAATTGCATGACCTCTTTAGACCCAACAGCTATTATAAAGTAACCCTTAATCGAATAATCAATCAAAGCCTTGAAGAAAGGGATATTGATCTTCTAGAGCCCTTTCCCGGGGTGAGTGACTATGACGAATACTATTTAACGGATCATGCACTGGTACTATACTGGCAGGAACTTAAATACACCGCCCATGCCTTAGGCACCATTGAGTTTGTTATACCCTACACTCGAATTAGTAATCTAATCAGCGAAACTGGTCCCATAGGTATACTCTTACGTGATTAAAACCAGTAGCCTCTATTATCCAAAAACAAAACCCTACAGTCGTGTTACAACTGTAGGGTTTTAAAAATACTCTGGCAACGACCTACTCTCCCAGGAGCGTGAGCTCCAAGTACCATCGGCCCTGAAGGGCTTAACTGCTGTGTTCGGGATGGGAACAGGTGTACCCCCTCCGGTATCGCCACCAGAAA